>VEQI01000057.1 GCA_018883305.1 Limnohabitans sp.
GCCCTGAGGGCTCAGCGTGCCGACTGACGCTGCCCACGCCACCACGATGTCAGCGCCACCCCCACGATGAGGACGGGCACGAACGAGCCTTCGTTGAGCCAGGTCCAGCCCTGTGTGGTCACCAGGGCGCCCGAAGCAAACGAGGTCACGGCCATGGTCCCGAAAATGCAGAAATTGAGCGCCGCCTGGGCCTTGTCTTTTTCAGCCGGGGTGTAGGTGCTGAGTGACAACGTGGTGCTGCCGGTGAACAGTAAATTCCAGCCCACACCCAGCAGGAAGGAAGACAGCAGGAACTGATGTAACTCCACCCCGCTGAGGGCGATCAGGATGCAGATGAAATTCAGCACCGCGCCCAAGGACATCACCTTCAGGGTTCCAAAACGCTTGATGAGGTGCCCGGTGATGAAGCCTGGTGCAAACATGCCGATCACGTGCCACTGCAACACCAGCGCGGTATTCTCGAAGGACAGCCCGCACACCTGCATGGCCAGTGGGGTGGCGGCCATCAGCAGGTTCATCACCCCATAGCTGAGGGCACCTGCCACCGCGGACACCATGAAGGTGGGTTGACGCGCGATCTCCAGCAACGTTCGACCGCCTTCATGGTGCTGTTTGGCGGGGGGCGGCGGAAATTGAATGAAAGAGATCACGACAAACGACAGCACGGCCACCACCGCCAGAGCCGCATAGGCCCCCGCAAACGGCACGTCCAGCATGTTGCGCGAGCGGGTGGCCAGGTTGGGGCCAATGATGGCGCCAATCAGGCCACCGGCCATGACCAGGGAGACCGCCTTCTCACGGAAGGAGGGTGCGCACAGTTCCGCCGCTGCAAAGCGATACAAATGCGCATTGGCGCTGTAGTAGCCAGCCACCAGGGTGGTCAGCACCAACAGCCAGAATTGCTGATGGGTCACCGCATACACGCCCAGGCCACAAGACACCAAGGCCACGACCAAGCCGAGTTGAAACGACGCTCGGCGACCAAAGCGTACCTGAGTTCGCTCCACCAGGCCGGTGCTCAGCGCACTGCCCACCACATAGCCCATCACGGGCAAGGTGGCCATCCAGCCCACCGGGGCGAGGCTCAGGCCCACCAGGCCATTGATGGCAATGAACGTGATGTTGTTGGTCAGGAACAGGCCCTGGGCCAGGGTCAGCAGGAGCAGATTGGCATTCATCTCGACGTTATAGGTGATTCAGACGATTCGACGAGTGAGGTGCGCGACACCTGGGGCCCGTCCGCCTCAAGGCACAACCAGCCGCATCACCGCCGCCAGCGCAGCGGTTTCTGCCCGCAGGACGCGTGTACCCAGCGACACCGGGGTGAGTCCGTGCTCGGTCAGCCGAGACTCTTCCTCGGCACTCAACCCACCTTCGGGTCCGCTGACCAGCAGCCAGGCGGTGGTGGCGGGTTGATGGGCTTGAATCGCGCCCAGCGAACGGGCTGCCGCCGACAAGGACAACACGCCTTGAAACTGTTCCGGTGTGGAGATGGGCTTGGCCTGCAGCCATTGGGACAGGGTTTGCACCGGGTCCACGACCATGAGTCGGTTGCGCCCGCATTGCTCGCTGGCAGCGACCACCACCGATTGCCAGTGGGCCAGCTTTTTCTCCGCACGCTCGCCTTGCAGCCGCAAGACGCTGCGCTCGGTCATCAGGGGGGTGAGGCGTTGCACCCCCAGCTCGGTGGCTTTCTCCACCAGCCAGTCCATGCGGTCATTGGCGGGCATGCCCGTGACCAGGTGCACAGCAGTGGGTGCCTCACGTTCGATGGGCTGGTGCTGGCCTACCCGCACACGCACCTCCTGGCGGCCCATGTGCTCTACCCGGGCTTCGTATTCGCCGCCTCGGCCGTCAAACAGGGTGAGCGCGTCGCCGGGCTGCAGACGCAGCACCTGCACGTGTCGTGCGGCGCCCGCAGGCAGCGACAGCACGCGGTCGCTGCCGAGGGGAAGTTCGCAATACAGGCGTGGCATCGGGCGTGCTCGTGGGGGGCGTTTAGCCGCGCCCCATCACCAGGGTGTTGTCCGGCACGATGCCTTCCACCTCGTCGATCAGCCGCAACAGGGGAATGAGTTCACGGTAGCGGCTGGCCGTGGCGCGGATGTAGCCGATGAAGCGAGGGGCATCTGCCAGGTATTTGGGTTTGCCATCGCGCAGCGTGAGGCGCGCAAAAATGCCAGCCACCTTGAGGTGGCGCTGTAAGCCCATCCACTCCACGGCGCGCCAGAACTCGCCGAAATCTTGTGACCACCCTTCGGCGTCCAGCAGCCCCTGCACACGGGCACGCTCCCAATAACGCACCGTGACGTCCAGCACGAAGTCTTCGTCCCAGCTCAGGAAGGCGTCACGCATCAAGCTGGCCACGTCGTAAGTGACGGGGCCATAGACGGCGTCCTGGAAGTCCAGCACGCCCAGTCGGGGTTCGTCAGCCTGGGCGGGCATCATCAGGTTGCGGGGCATGAAGTCGCGGTGCACAAACACCGAGGGGCCGCGCAGGTTGTGGGCGATGATGCGCTCGAAACAGGTGTTCAAGGTGTTGCGCGTGGCATCGGTCAATGTCAGGCCGCGATGATGGCCCAGGTACCACTCGGGGAAGAGTTCCAGTTCGCGTCGCAACAGGGCTTCGTCGTAGGCGGGCAGCACGCCGGGGCGGCTGGCCGTTTGCCAGGGTAACAAGGCGTCCAGCGCGCGTTGGTACAGCGCCAGGGGTGGGGCGGCCCGGGGGTCGATGACCTCCATCATGGTGTGCTGGCCCAGATCGTCCAGGAGCATGAAGCCCTGGGCGGCGTCCCAGGCCAGGATGCGTGGCACCAGCAGGCCCGCGTCCCGCATCAGGCCAGCAATGCGCACAAAGGGCTCGCAATTCTCTTTTTCGGGTGGCGCATCCATGATGATGCGGGTGCCGTGGGCGCTGTCCACACGGAAGTAACGCCGAAAGCTGGCATCGGCTGAGGCGGCACGCACACTGCGCGGGTCCAGCGAATGGGCGAGGGTCTGCTGCTGCAACCAGGTCTCGAAGGCCTGCTGGCGCTGCGGATCGGTCCAGTTTGGGGGAGAAACCACAGAAGCGGGAGTGGGGGCAGGATGGCTCATGGATAATTCAAATTCTACAAACCCAGGTGTGATCGCCGCTCTTGAAACCCCTGCTCGCATTGCTGACCTGCCTGACGCTGGCCGTGCCGGCCTTGGCACAAGAGCCGGTGTCCACGGCAGCGGGTACGGCGGTGGCCGGCCCGCTGGCGGAAGGACCCCCCTTGGTGCTCAAGCCCAGTGCCTTGCTGCAAGAGCAGATCCCGGGTCAACACAAGCGCGACTTGCCGGTGTTCATTCAAGCCGATCGCATCTCCGGTCGCGCCGATATCGAGACCCGGTTGGAGGGTGACGCGGTGATGCGCCGCGGCGACACCGTCATTCGCGCCAATCAGATTTTGTTCAATCAGGCCGAAGACCGCTTGCAGGCGCAGGGCCAGGTGCGCATCAATCGATCCGGCAACCGCTTCGAAGGCCCGCTGCTGGAGTTGCAGGTGGACACCTTTGAGGGGTTTTTCACCGAGCCGCGGTTTCAATTCTTGCGCAACCAGGCCCATGGTCAGGCCAAGCGTATTGATTTCATCGATGACTCGCGCGCAGTCATCCACCAAACCACGTTCACCACCTGTGAGCGCAAGCCCGGTCCTAGCTGGCTGCCGGACTGGGTGCTCAAGGCGCAGCGCATCGAGGTCAACAGCGAGCTCAACGAGGCGCGGGCCGAGGGCGCCTCCGTGCAGTTCAAGGGCGTGCCGGTCCTGCCGGTGCCGTCGGTGACTTTCCCCATGAGTCCTGAGCGTCGCTCGGGCTTGCTCACGCCCACCATCGGGGTGGACAACATCGGGGGAGCCGAATATTCGCAACCGTATTACTGGGACATTGCGCCCAACCGTGACCTCACGCTCTACAACACCCTGTGGTCCAAGCGTGGACTGAACGTGGGCGCCGAGTTTCGCTACCTGGAGAGTGTGCAGCCAGACTATCGTGGGCAATTCCGGTTCGACTACATGCCCAACGATCTGCTGCGTGAGCGTAGCCGCTGGGGACTGGCACAAACCCATGCCGGGTGGTTCGATGTGGGTTCCGAGCGCATCAACATGAACCTCAACCTCAACCGGGTGAGCGATGACAACTACTGGCGCGATTTCACGCGCATGTCACCCACGCTGACGCAGCGCATTCTGCCCAGTGACCTGCAACTGTCCTGGAACCACGGGCCGTTTGCCAGTTCCTTCCGAACCCTGCACTGGCAAACCCTGCAAGATCCCACGGCGCCCATCACACCGCCTTTTGATCGCATGCCCCAGTTGTTCACGCGCTATCAAAGCCCGCTGGGACAGCGCGTGGAGGTGGGGGTCGAGGCCGATTACTCGCGCTTTGAACGTGCCATGGCGTGTGTGACCACGGCCACCAACACCCTGGACTGTCAGCCCAATGCGCAACGGGTGTATTCACAGGCGCGTGTGGCCTACCCCATGGCGTTTGCGCTGGGCACCGTGACGCCCAAGCTGATGATGCATGCACGCAGCTACCAGTTTGATACTCCTCTGAGCACCAGCGGGACTCTGGCGGCCACTGGCCCCACCTCCGCCAGTGTGGCCGTGCCCACCTTCAGCCTGGATGCCGTGACCGTGATGGAGCGCCCCGCCAGCTGGGCCGGGCGTGACATGGTGCAGACGCTGGAGCCGCGCATTTTTTATGTCAACACGCCGTATCGCGACCAGAGCCGCTTGCCGGTCTATGACACGGGCCGCTATGACTACAACTTTGCCACCGTCTACACCGAGAACGCCTTTGTTGGACAAGACCGCATTGCCGACAACAAGCTGATCACGATGGGGGCCACCTCGCGCTTCATCGATCCCAGCACAGGCGTCGAGGCGGCCCGTTTTGGTCTGGCCCAGCGATTGCGCCTGAAAGACCAGAATGTGCTTTTGCCGACCGAGACGGAGCCCATTTCCGAACGGTTGAGCGATGTGCTGGCGGGCGCCATGGTGCAACTCAACCCGGCCATGCAGCTTGACTCCACGGTGCAATACAACCCCAAGACCACCCGCTCCATGCGCACCACGGCCGGCATGCGCTACATGCCGGGCAACTACCGTCTTTTGTCGGCTGCCTATCGTTACCAGGTGGACCCCACCACCCAGCAAACCAGCGAACTGATCGATACCGCGTGGCAGTGGCCCATCAAGTCCCTGTGGGGCGCAGCCGGTCGCGACCAGGGGCCCGGTCGAGGGCTGGGCGAGGACCAGTGGTACGCCGTGGGGCGACTCAACTACAACCTGAGCGAGGGCAAGGTGGTCGATGCGGTACTGGGAGTCGAGTACGATGCAGGTTGCTGGATTGGCCGGGTGGTGTTTGAGCGTTTGCAGGTGGCGGCCAATCAGGCCAACCAGCGACTGATGTTTCAGCTCGAATTTTCCGGTTTTGCCCGGGTGGGCCCCAACCCCCTGGGAACACTCAAGACCCATATCCCGCGCTACCAGTACCTGCGCGATCAGGTGTCCGCGCCGAGCCGATTTGGCCAATACGATTGACGGTTCATGATGATTTTCAGTTCGCCTCGTTTCCCACGCCGTTGTTGCCAACTGGTGCTGCTGCTCTTGTCGGCGCCGCTGGTGGCCGCGCAGGGATTGCGCGCGCCGGCCCAGGCGGGGTCGTTGCGTCCCACGCCCTCTTTGCAGCCACTGGCGCTGACCTCTGCGCCAGTGGCACAGCAGCGCTTGTCATCGGACTACATCGTGGCGGTGGTGGGCAGTGAGCCCGTGACCAACCTGGAAGTCAACCTGCGCTTGCAGAGCATCGAGGTGCAATTGCGCCAGCAAGGGCAGCCACTGCCCGGGCGCGAGCAATTGCTGCGGGAGGTGCTGGACCTGGTGGTGGTGGAAAAAACCCAGCTGCAGTGGGCGCAGGAAGTTGGGGTTCAGGCCAGTGATGCGGAAGTGAATCAGGCCGAGGAAAGCGCGGCCGAACGGGCACAGATGAGCCCTGAGCAGATGCGTGCGCAACTTGAACGCGCGGGCATCAGCCTCAAGCAGTGGCGCCAGGATCTGCGGCATCAAATCGTGTTGCAACGCTTGCGCGAGCGCGAAGTGACCCCGCGCATTCGCCCCACCGAGCAGGAAATTGACCAATACCTGAAAGAGCGCCAGCAACAGCAGGAGAGCCGTCAGGCGCTCAATCTGGCGCAGATTCTGGTCCCCGTGGCGGATCAGGCGACGGTCGAGCAGGTCGCTCAGGCCGAGGCGAAAGCGCGGGATCTGCTCAAACGTGTGCAGGGTGGCGAAGACTTTGCGCAGCTGGCCAAATCCGTGTCAGCCTCCGCAGATCGCGACGCGGGTGGTCAGATGGGCATGCGTCCCTTGGATCGGTATCCAGCGCTGTTCACCGATGCCGTGCGCCAGCAACCCGTGGGCGCTGTGGTGGGGCCGATTCGATCCGGGGCGGGCTTCCATCTGCTCAAAGTGCTGCAACGTGACGTGCCAGAGTCTGCCGCCACGGTCCAGCAAACCCATGCGCGCCACATTCTGTTGCGGCCGGGGGGCCAAATGAGCGTGACTGTGGCGCGCGCCGAGCTGGCCCGAATGAAGCGCGAGATCGAAGCTGGGCGTGCTGACTTTGCCCAGTTGGCCATGGAACATTCGCAAGACGGCAGCGCCAAGTCTGGGGGTGATCTGGGGTGGGCCAACCCCGGTGGCTTTGTGCCGGAATTCGAGGAGGTCATGAATCGTCTGGCGGCGAATGAAATTTCCGACCCGCTGGTGTCGCGCTTTGGTGTTCACCTGATCCAGGTGCTGGAGCGCCGCAAGAGCGAGATGTCCACGCGTGAATTGCGTGACCTCGCTCGCAATGCCTTGCGCGAGAGCAAGTTTGAAGAGACCTATCAGACCTGGGCCCAGGAAATCCGAGGTCGGGCCTATGTGGAATTCCGTGACCCGCCCCAATAAGGGACTGGCTGGCGCACGCCCATGAAGCACGTTGCCCGCAAACGTTTTGGCCAGCATTTTCTGACCGACCCGGCCATCATTGATGCCATTGTGCGCGCCATCCATCCACGCCCGGGGGAGCCCATGGTGGAAATTGGTCCCGGACTGGCCGCCATGACGCAACCTTTGGTCGAGCGTCTGGGGCGCTTGGGCGTGATCGAACTGGATCGCGACCTGGCCGCGCGCTTGCGGGCCCGGCAGGATCTGGATGTGGTTCAGGCCGATGTTTTGACGGTGGACTTCACGGCCCTGGCGGCCCGTTGGGGCGTGCCGCGTTTGCGCGTGGTGGGCAACCTGCCTTACAACATTTCATCGCCCATTCTGTTTCATCTGCTGGATCATGTGGATGCGATCCAGGACCAGCACTTCATGTTGCAGCAAGAGGTGGTGGACCGCATGGTGGCCTCGCCCAGCACGGCCGCCTATGGGCGTCTGAGCGTGATGCTGCAGTGGCGATACGAGATGGAGTCGGTGTTGCACGTGCCCCCAACGGCATTTGACCCTCCTCCCCGGGTGGACAGTGCCGTGGTGCGCATGGTGCCCAGGCCCTCGCCGGCCGTGCTGGACGTGAACGTGTTGAGCGAGGTGGTTCGCGAGGCTTTCAGTCAGCGGCGCAAGCTGTTGCGCCACAGTCTGGGCCGTTGGCTCCAGGCCAAAGGCGCCAACACGGCGTTTGACTTGCAACGCCGTGCGGAAGAAGTACCGGTGGAGGAATATGTGGCCTTGGCCCAGGCCCTGGGGGAAGCCGGCCATCAGGCCGGCTTGCTCACTCAGGCCGCAGCCAGCCAGTAGCCTGCGTTGAAGGGGCTGCTCATGCGCAGCGCCAGGGGGGAGATGTCCACCAGCTTGTCGGTGGGCATTTTTTCTCCTTCACCCAGATCAATGCCTTGGGCGTCCGGTGCGACGGTGGCGCGCTCGATCCCGCTGGCGGGTGCGCGGGCCACAGAGAAGGAATAGAAGCAGCGGAAAGGTACCTTGCGATCAGACCAGAAGTCGGAGGCCTCACGGAACACATCGAGCAATTGCTCACGGGCTTCTTTGTCGAATTTGGCGTGCGCCGGAATGTGCTCCAGCACCACGATGAATCCGGGTTGCTGGCCCGACTTGTGCAGCGGGTCGGTCATGCCGTCGTACAAAGCATCAAAGTTCTTGCTGGTTTGGCCAGGAAAGGTGAACTGCTGGGCGATCAGGTCGAGCACGTCCTGTTTGCTGTGGGCTTGAGCCAGGTTGGCGTACAGAAAGTGATGGCCGAGTTCACGTGCAGCATCCTGAAGGTCGCTGACACGAAAGGCACGAATGGACTGAACAATATTGCTTTTAACGGTACGAAGTGGCATATCCATCTCCGCGAAGGGTCCTGACATAACGATGCTGCGTGCCTTGTGCCGCCTGCCCATGGTGTCACGGACAGACAGCGCTTGTTGCTATGCAGCAAAAACGCGAATTCGGGTTAACCCCAAACTCAGCAGCGTATTTTGACGGAAAAGCATTCAAAACACAAGCTAATTCCCCCAATCCATCGCTTGAATTGGGGGAAAGCTGCAAGCTAGTGGGCGCTAGCTATGAAAAAGTTTTAACGGACCGCGCTGGCGTCTGCCACCGTCAGCGCTGTCATGTTGACAATGCGTCGCACGGTGGTGCTGGCGGTCAGGATATGGACCGGTTTGGCCGCGCCCAGCAACACCGGGCCAATGGCGATATTGCCACCAGCAGCAGTTTTGAGCAGGTTGTAGGCGATGTTGGCGGCATCCAGGTTGGGCAGCACCAGCAGGTTGGCATTGCCCTCCAGGGTGCTGTGGGGCATGAGCGCCTTGCGGGCGACACCGTCCAGGGCCACGTCACCGTGCATTTCACCGTCGATTTCCAGCCAGGGGGCGCGCTGCTGGACCAAGGCCAGAGTCTGACGCATCTTGACCGCGGTGGGTTGATCGCTGCTGCCGAAGTTCGAGTGTGACAGCAGGGCGGCTTTGGGACGGATGCCAAAGCGGCGCATTTCTTCAGCCGCCATGACGGTGATCTCGGCCAATTGCTCGGCGCTGGGGTCGTAGTTGACGTGGGTGTCCACCAGGAACACCTGGCGATCCGGTAGCAGCAGACCATTCATGCAGGCATACGTGGAAACGCCGGGACGGTGACCAATCACCTGATCCACATAGCGCAAATGCACATCCGGGGTGCTCCAGGTGCCGCAAATCAACCCATCCACATCGCCCTTGTGCAGCAGCATGGTGCCGATCAGCGACAGGCGGCGGCGCATGTCGATCTTGGCCAACTGCTCGGTCACGCCCTTGCGCTCCGTCAGTCGGTGGTAGGTTTGCCAGAAGTCACGGTAGCGGTCGTCTTGCTCGACGTTGACCACGTCGTAGTCGATGCCCTCTTTCAGGCGCAGACCGAATTTGGCAATTCGCGCAGCGATCACCGCCGGGCGACCGATCAGGGTGGGCTTGGCCAGGCGCTCGTCCACCACGATCTGAACAGCGCGCAGCACGCGCTCTTCCTCGCCCTCGGCGTAGGCCACGCGTTGACGTGTGCCCCGCTTGGCGGCGGCATAGATCGGCTTCATGGCCGAGCCCGAGGCGTACACGAAACCTTGCAGACGCTCTCGGTAGGCGTTGAGGTCCGCAATCGGACGGCTGGCCACGCCACTGTCGGCGGCCGCCTGCGCCACGGCCGGTGCGATCTTCATCATCAGGCGCGGATCAAACGGTTTGGGGATGAGGTATTCCGGACCAAAGCCCAGTTGCTCACCCGCATAAGCGGCCGCCACCACCTCGCTTTGCTCGGCCTGGGCCAGCTCGGCGATGGCGTGCACGGCAGCAATTTCCATCGCATCGGTGATGGTGGTGGCGCCGGCATCCAGGGCGCCGCGGAAGATGTAGGGGAAGCACAGAACGTTGTTGACCTGGTTGGGGTAGTCCGAGCGACCGGTCGCCATGATGGCGTCGTCACGCACGGCCTTGACCTCCTCGGGCAGGATTTCCGGCGTGGGGTTGGCCAGCGCCAGAATCACCGGTTGGGCGGCCATGCTGCGCACCATCTCGGGCTTGAGCACTCCGCCGGCGGACAGGCCCAGGAACACATCCGCGCCCTGAATGACGTCAGCCAGCGTGCGGGCCGAGGTGGGTTGTGCGAACTGAATCTTGTCATCGTCCATCAACTCGGTGCGGCCCTCGTAGACCACCCCCGCCAAGTCCGTGACGAAGATGTTCTTGCGTGGAATGCCCAGCTTGACCAGCAGGTTCAGGCAAGCCAGCGCAGCCGCGCCGGCGCCCGAGGTGACCAGCTTGATGTCCTGCAGCGATTTGCCCACCACCTTCAGACCGTTGAGCACCGCCGCGCCCACCACAATGGCCGTGCCATGCTGGTCGTCGTGGAAGACGGGAATCTTCATGCGCTCGCGCAGCTTGCGCTCCACATAGAAACAATCGGGCGCCTTGATGTCTTCCAGGTTGATGCCCCCAAAGGTGGGTTCCAGGGCCGCGATGACATCCACCAGCCGGTCCAGGTCCTTCTCGTTGATTTCCAGGTCGAAGACGTCAATGCCGGCAAACTTCTTGAACAGAACGCCCTTGCCCTCCATCACCGGCTTGGCCGCCAGCGGGCCGATGTCGCCCAGGCCCAGCACCGCCGTGCCGTTGGTGATCACGGCCACCAGGTTGCCGCGACTGGTGTACTTGTACGCGGCATTCGGGTCCTTGACGATTTCCTCGCACGGTGCGGCCACGCCCGGGGAGTACGCCAGCGCCAGGTCGTGCTGATTCACCAGCTGCTTGGTGGCGTGGATGGCGACCTTGCCCGGGGTGGGGAACTGGTGGTACTCCAGGGCGGCGCGGCGCAACTCGGCGCGGGCTTCGGCGCGTGGGTCCTTGGCGGTCTTGTCATTCATGAAACGGTCTCCTGAAACGGTCAGGTGTGTTGTTGGAGTTCCTGACGAGGGGGTGCCATTGTAGGCGTGTATACAAAGCTCAGGAACAAGGGTCAACTCCGCATCAAGGCTTCGATGGCGTCCGGGTCCACCGGCACATCGCGGGTGATGAGCTCGCAGCCCTCGGGGGTGATCACCGCATCGTCCTCGATGCGGATGCCCAAATTCCAGAACGCCTGGGGCACGTCGTCTGCTGCGCGCACGTACAGGCCCGGTTCGATGGTGGTCACCATGCCCGGACGCAAGATGCGGCTGGGACGATCGATGATGGTTTCGCCCGAGAGGGGGTCACGGCGTGTGGTGCCGCTGCCAGTCGCGCCAGGTTCGATATAACTGCCGCAGTCATGCACATCCATGCCCAGCCAGTGGCCTGTGCGGTGCATGTAATAGCGGAAATAGTGGCGCTGCTCGATCACGTCGTCCACCGTGCCGTGCACTGTCGATTGCAGCAGGCCCAAATCCAGCAGGCCTTGGGCCAGCACGCGCACCGTGGCGTCATGCGGATCGGTGAAGCGCGCACCTGCGCGGGTGGCTTGCACCGCCGCCGCCTGACTGGCCAGTACCAGATCGTAAAGGTCGCGTTGCGCGGCGGTGAAGCGGCCATTGGCGGGAAAGGTGCGCGTGATGTCGCTGGCATAGCCGTCCAGCTCGCAGCCGGCATCGATGAGCACCAGCTCACCATCGCGGATCTCGGCCGCGTCGGCACGGTAGTGCAGCACGCAGGCGTTGGCACCGGCCGCCACGATGGAGCCATAGGCGGGAAATTGCGAGCCGTGGGTGCGGAACTCGTGCAGCAGCTCGGCGTCCAGGTGGTACTCGCGCACGGTCTCGCCGGCGCGTAGCCGGCGGGCGCACACCTGCATGGCACGGACGTGGGCATCGGCGCTGATGCGCGCCGCACGGCGCATCAGGTCCAGTTCGTGGCCGTCCTTGACCAGCCGCATCTCATCCAGCAGCCCGCACAGATCGCGCTGCTGGCTGGGGCATTGCACGCCAAAACGCACTCGCGCGCGTACCTTGGACAACCAGCCATCGATGCGCTGCGGCAAGCCCTCATGGGTGGCAAAGGGAAACCAGACCGTCTGCCGGTTTTCCAAGAGGCGCGGCAAGCGTTGCTCGATGTCCTGGCTGGAGGCCGCCTGCTGCACGCCCAAGGCAGCCGGTGCGGCATCGGGGCCCAAACGGTAGCCGTCCCAGATTTCTCGTTCCAGATCCTTGGGTTGGCACAGCAGGGTGGTTTCACCCTCGGCGGTCATGAGCAGCCAGGCGTTGGGTTCGGTGAAGCCACACAGGTAGTAGAAGTAGCTGTCGTGCCGGTACGGAAACTCGCTGTCGCGGTTGCGCGGGTATGACGGTGCCGTCGGGACGATGGCGATACCGCCGGGACCCAGTTGTTGCGCCAGGTGCAGGCGTCGTTGGGCGTACAGATCGCGAAGCGCGGGGGTCAGGGTCATGGTGTGACAAAGCAACGCCGGGTTGGCGCCTTGCAAAACAATCGATCCCTCCATTGTGACCCGTGTGTCCAGCCGGTTGGTCGTCCCCGGCTTTGGCCCTGCTGCGGGATGGGGCTCAGCCCTGGTTGAGCTCGGCCAGTCGCTGGGGCGTGCCGACGTCGGTCCAGGCGCCGGTGTAGAGACTGGCGCTGACCAGCCCCTGGTCCATCGCACGGCGCAGCAAGGGCGCCAGCGCGGCCTTGACGCCGTGCGGATTGCCGCGGGGAATGTCGCACCAGGGTGGCTCGAACAACGCCTGCTTGTAAAGCGCGATGGTGCTGAAGGTGTAACGTGGGCCCGGATGTTCTGCCGGCAGATTGAGCGCCAGTCCCTGGT
>VEQI01000058.1 GCA_018883305.1 Limnohabitans sp.
GTGCTGATCGATTTCACACGGCCAGAAGGCACCCTGGCGCACTTGCGTGCTTGTCTGCCCCTGGGCGTCAAGATGGTGATCGGCACCACCGGTTTCAGTGAGGCCGAAAAGACCGAGCTGGCCCAGGCGGCCAAGACATTGGCCATCGTGCTGGCTCCGAACATGAGTGTGGGCGTCAACGTGACCCTGCGCTTGCTGGAGATGGCCGCCAAGGCGCTGTCCACCGGTTATGACATCGAGATCATCGAGGCGCATCATCGCCACAAGGTGGATGCACCCTCGGGCACGGCGCTCAAGATGGGTGAGGTCGTGGCTCAGGCCCTGGGGCGTGACCTCAAGGACTGCGCGGTCTACGCGCGTGAGGGCCACACCGGTGAACGGGATCCCTCATCCATCGGGTTTGCCACGGTGCGCGGTGGCGACATCGTGGGTGATCACACGGTGCTCTTTGCCGGCACGGGTGAACGCATCGAGATCAGCCATCGGTCCGGCAGCCGTAGCAACTACGCGCAGGGCAGCCTGCGCGCCGCACGTTATCTGGCAGAACGCAGTCATGGCATGTTCGACATGTTCGACGTGCTGAACCTGCACTGAGTTCTCCCCTCCCTCCTTCAAGCCCGCGCGGCCGACTGGATCGCGATGCTCGAGGCTGCTTTGTTGTCCAGCGTGACCGGACTCCTATGGGTCCTGTCTGTCTCCAGCTGGATCGTCATTCTTTATAAAACCTGGTGGGTCTGGCGGGTGGGCCGTGACGTGCCGCTGGCGCAGCAGGCTTTCTGGCAAGCAGCGGATGCTGTCCAAGCTTGTCATGCGCTGGCGCTGCTGGATCGGCAGGCGGTGCTGTTACCGCTGGTGCAGCAAGCCTACCCGTCAACGCTGCTGGGCGGTAGTGATGATGCCGATATGCCCACAGCGGATGAACGGCTTCGTGGCGTGCTGTGGTCCTTGCGGGTGGTGACTCGGCAAATCCGTTGGGGACAGGCCTGGTTGGCTTGTGTGGCGGCTGCCGCACCGTTTGTGGGTCTTCTGGGAACCGTCTGGGGGCTGATGGATGCACTGGGGTCACTGACGCAGGTTGACGAGGTGGCCTGGGGAACCTGGGTGCCGGTGTTGTCGCAGGTCCTGAGCCTGACGGGTGCCGGTCTGGTGGTGGCCTTGCCCGCGCTGCTGGCGCACCAGCTATTGGCGCCATCACTGGACGCCCTGCAACAAACGTTGGAGGACTTCGCCGCCGACCTGATGGCGCAGGTGCCCGCATGACTGCACGACGATGGGCGGACGATCACCGTGCCGCTTGGCGTGCACATGGCTCCGCCTCGGGTAGGCGTGAGGACGGGCTTGGCGATCGCTCGGGCCACGCGATAAGACGCCAGCTTTCTCTGAGGCGACGGAGCGAACCACCGCTGCAGGCCCAGATCCAGATCACCCCCCTCATCGATGTGCTGCTGGTCCTGCTGATCATGGGGGCGCTTGCGTGGGTGAGCGCTCGTGCCGCCGATCGTGCGGCGGCGGCTGCAGCTGCAGCTGCCGCCTCGTCGCCAGCCCCGATGTCCGGCTCGTCCGTTTCCTTGCCGATCAAGCCCGGCTCTAGCGGAACCACCGAGGCCGTGTTGACGGCACAGGCGGCGCTCATTGGCCTGGATGCTCAGGGGCGACTGAGCTGGCAAGGTCGCCCCGTGACCCCTGACCTATTGATGGCACAGGTGGATCTTGCGCTGGCACAGGATCCCCAAACCCCGGTTTGGCTGTCCATCGACGCCGCTGCGTCCTATGCCGACGTGGTTCGCTGGCTGGACTGGCTGCAGTCCAGGCAGGTCCGTCAACTCAACTTGCTGACCGCCCGGCCAGCCGCCAGCACCACCCCACCAACAAGCGCTTCTCGCAAGCCCTAAAATCGCAGGATTCGCCCCGTACCGCGCTGGTTGGCTCGGGGTTTTTTCATTGATGCGACATGCAAGACAAATACCAACACACTGAGGTGGAACAGGCCGTCCAGGCCCTGTGGGCCCAGCACGACGTTTACCGGGTCCGTGAAGACAGCAGCCGACAGAAGTTTTATGCCTGCTCGATGCTGCCCTACCCCAGTGGCAAGCTGCACATGGGCCATGTCCGCAACTACACCATCAATGACATGCTGACCCGCCACCTGCGCATGAAGGGCTTCAATGTCCTCATGCCCATGGGCTGGGATGCCTTCGGCCTGCCGGCCGAGAACGCAGCGCTCAAGAATGGCGTGCCGCCGGCCAAGTGGACCTACGAAAACATCGCCTACATGAAGGGGCAGATGCAGGCCATGGGGCTGGCCATCGACTGGTCGCGTGAAGTCGCCACCTGCGACCCCAGCTACTACAAGTGGAACCAGTGGCTGTTCCTGAAGATGCTGGACAAAGGCATTGCCTATCGCAAGACCCAGGTCGTCAACTGGGACCCGGTGGACCAGACGGTGCTGGCCAATGAACAGGTCATCGATGGCAAGGGCTGGCGTACAGGCGCCGTCGTGGAAAAACGAGAGATCCCTGGCTACTACCTCAAGATCACGGATTACGCGCAAGAGCTGCTCGATCATGTCAGCACCGGTTTGCCCGGCTGGCCCGAGCGGGTCAAGCTGATGCAAGACAACTGGATCGGCAAGAGCGAGGGCGTGCGCTTTGCGTTCACGCATGACATTCGTGACCAAGCGGGTCAACGCATCGGTGACGGGCGCATGTATGTGTTCACCACCCGTGCTGACACCATCATGGGTGTGACCTTCTGTGCCGTGGCACCCGAACATCCATTAGCCACGCATGCCGCGACGAGTAACCCGGCGCTGGCCGCTTTCATTGAAGAGTGCAAGAAAGGCGGCACCACCGAAGCCGAACTCGCGCTCAAGGAAAAAGAAGGCATGGCCACCGGCCTGAAGGTGAGCCACCCCATCACCGGCGAGCCTGTGGACGTGTGGGTGGGCAACTATGTGCTCATGACCTATGGCGATGGCGCCGTGATGGGCGTGCCTGCCCATGATGAGCGCGACTTCACCTTTGCGCGCAAGTACGGTCTGGCCATTCGACAGGTGGTGCGCCAACCCGAAGGTGCGCCGGCATTCGATGACACGCAATGGCATGAGTCCTATGCGGTCAAGGGCACCGGCGTGGCCGTCAATTCAGGCCGGTTCGACGGCCTGGTGTTCCAGGCCTGCATCGACGCTGTCGCCACCGAGCTGCAGTCCAAAGGCCTGGGCGAGAAAAAAACCACCTGGCGTTTGCGCGACTGGGGGGTGTCACGTCAGCGCTACTGGGGCACCCCCATTCCCATCATCCATTGCGACGAACATGGTGCGGTGCCGGTGCCAGAAAAAGACCTGCCCGTGGTGTTGCCGCCCGACTGCATCCCGGATGGCAGTGGCAATCCGCTCAACAAGCATGAAGGCTTTCACGCCGGCGTGACTTGTCCGGTGTGCGGCAAGCCCGCGCGCCGCGAGACCGACACCATGGACACCTTCGTGGATTCGTCCTGGTACTTCATGCGCTACTGCGATCCCACCAACGACGAACAGATGGTGGCCGAGGGTGCCAAGTACTGGATGCCCATGGACCAGTACATTGGCGGCATCGAGCACGCCATCCTGCACTTGCTGTATGCGCGCTTCTGGACCAAGGTCATGCGCGATCTGGGCCTGGTGCAGATCGATGAACCGTTCACCCGTTTGCTGACCCAGGGCATGGTGCTTAACCACATCTATTCGCGCAAGGGCGAGAAAGGTGGCATCGAGTACTTCTGGCCGCACGAGGTCGAAGATGTCCATGACGCCAGTGGCAAAGTCATCGGCGCCAAACTCAAGGAAGCCAAAGGCGATCTGCCGGCGGGCACGGCCATTACCTACGAGGGTGTGGGCACCATGAGCAAAAGCAAGAACAACGGTGTTGATCCGCAAGACCTGATCGAGCGTTACGGCGCCGATACGGCGCGTCTGTACACCATGTTCACCGCACCGCCCGAGGCCACCTTGGAGTGGAACGACGCGGCGGTGGAGGGCAGCTACCGCTTCCTGCGCCGCGTGTGGCAGCTGGCGCACCGCCACCATGAAGCGCTGGGCGTGACCACCCGTCAGGACCTCAGTGGTGCGGTCTTGCGTCCCGCTGCCAAAGCCTTGCGACGCGAGCTGCATTTGCTGGTGCGTCAGGTCAGCTACGACTATGAGCGCATGCAATACAACACCGTGGTGTCGGGTTGCATGAAGTTGCTCAACGCCATTGACGACTTTGCCAATGACGACAGCCCGGGTGACCGTGCCGTGCTGTGTGAAGGCCTGTCATTGCTGTTGCGACTGCTTTACCCGGTGTGTCCGCACATCACCGATCAGCTCTGGCGCGAGCTGGGCTACGCCAGCGCGCAGGCCAGCTTGTTGGACGCACCATGGCCGGCGGTGGACGAGGCGGCACTGGTGCAAGACGAGATCGAACTGATGCTGCAGGTCAACGGCAAGCTTCGCGGATCCATTCGGGTGCCGGCGCAGGCCGACAAGGACGCCATTGAGGCCATCGCCCGTGCCAGCGAGGCCTTCACCAAACAGGCGCAAGGGGCCACACCCAAGAAGGTGATTGTGGTGCCCGGCCGTCTGGTCAACCTGGTGATCTGAACATGACGGTCACGCGACGCAGCTGGTGGATGACCTGCGGCGCGCTGCTGCTGGGTGGGTGCGGCTTCAAATTGAGTCGTCCCACCTCGTATCCGTTTCGCACCATCCACATCGTGGGTTCCGCGCTGTCACCGCTGGGCACGGAAACCCAGCGTCAGTTGCAAGCAGGCGGCACGGTGGAGGTCATTGAGGATCCGCGTCAGATCGAGCGGGCCGAGCTGGTGCTGGAGTTCTTGCAGGATCTGCGTGAAAAAGTGGTGATTGGCCGCACCTCCACAGGTGCGGTGCGCGAGTTCCAGTTGCGCATGCGGGTTCGCTTTCGCGTGCGCAATCGCGAAGGCATTGAGCGCATCCCTGAGCAAGAGCTGGAGCAGCGTCGCGACATCACCTTCAACGAAAGCTTTGTGCTGTCCAAATCGGCCGAGGAAAACCTGCTCTACGCCAACATGCAGACCGAGATGGTGCAGCAGATCCTGCGTCGTCTGGCGGCCCTGCCCGCGGTGTGAGGACTTGAGATGCAACTGGCGCCTGCTCAGCTGACAGCCCATTTGCAAAAGGGGCTGCGTCCCATTTACACCCTCTTCGGCGACGAGGCCTTGCTGCAACAGGAGGCGGCGGATGCCATCCGCACCACCGCGCGTGCGCAAGGCTTCACGGAACGCCAGGTGTTTACCGTCGCAGGTGCGCACTTTGACTGGAGTGGCGTGCAATCGGCCGCTGGCGCCTTGAGCCTGTTTGCGGATCGTCAGATCATCGAGTTGAGGATTCCGTCCGGCAAGCCGGGCAAAGAAGGCAGCGTGGCCCTGCAGCAATTGGCGCAATCACTGGAGGGGGCGGACGCCACCTTGTTGCTGGTGACCTTGCCTCGACTGGACAAGGCCACGCGGACCTCGGCCTGGTTCACGGCGCTGGACAACCATGGGGTGAGCGTGGCCGTGGAGACGTTGGACCGTTCTGCCCTGCCGGTGTGGATTGCCCAGCGTCTGGCGCGGCAGCAGCAGCGGGTGCAGGCCGGAGAAGTTGGGCAACGCACCTTGCAGTTTTTTGCGGATCGGGTGGAAGGCAACTTGCTGGCCGCGCATCAGGAAATTCAAAAGCTGGCGTTGCTCTACCCCGAAGGGGAGCTCAGTTTCGAGCAGGTGGAGTCGGCGGTGCTGAATGTGGCGCGTTACGACGTGTTCAAACTCTCCGAATCCGTGCTGGCGGGCCAGACCCTGAGGGTGCAGCGCATGCTCGATGGCCTGCAGGCCGAGGGCGAGGCCGAGGTGCTGGTCCACTACGCGCTGGCGGAGGACATTCGTGCACTGTGCCGCGCCAAGGCGGCGCTGGCCCAAGGGCGACCCATGCCCATGGTGCTGCGCGAGCAGCGTATCTGGGGCGCGCGCGAACGCCTGTTTGAGCGCGTGTTGCCTCGTGTGTCCACGGCCCAACTGGAGCAGTTGCTGCAATGGGCACACACGGTGGATGGCATCGTCAAGGGCATGAAGTCACCCGGCTGGCCCATTCAGGGCTGGGCGGCCTTGCATCGCCTGGCACAAGCGCTGGCGCAAGCCTGCCTGACGCCGCCGCCCGAGAAGATGAGAAAATCAGTCGCATGAATGCGCATCACACGGTAGAACACATGCATTTGCTGGGCACGCAGGCGCGTGCCGCGGCGGCCTGGATGGCGCGTGCCTCGGCCGCCGACAAGCGTGCCGCTTTGTTGCGCCTGGCCGCTTTGCTGCGTGAACACGAGGCCCCCTTGCAGGTGGAAAACGCCAAGGATCTGGAGCGCGCCCGTGCCAATGGGCTGTCAGACCCGATGGTTGACCGCCTCAAGCTCACGCCGGCCATCCTGGAAACTTGCGCCCAGGGCTGTGAGCAACTGGCCAGCATGCCGGACATCATTGGCGAGATCATTGGCCTGCGCCAGCAACCCAGCGGCATCCGCGTGGGGCAAATGCGCGTGCCCATCGGCGTTTTCGGCATGATTTACGAGAGCCGGCCCAACGTCACCATCGAGGCGGCTTCGCTGTCCATCAAGAGTGGCAATGCCTGCATCTTGCGTGGAGGCTCCGAAGCCATCGAATCCAACCGCGCGCTGGCCGAGCTGGTGACCCGTGCCCTGACTGATGCAGGCCTGTCTCCTCACGCGGTGCAACTGGTGCAGACCACCGACCGTGCGGCGGTGTCCGAGCTGGTGGCCATGCCGCAGTTTGTGGATGTCATCATTCCCCGGGGTGGCAAGGGCCTGATCGAGCGCATCAGCCGCGAGGCCCGCGTGCCGGTCATCAAGCACCTGGACGGCAACTGCCACACCTATGTGGATGACCCCTGCGACCTGGCCCAGGCCATCACTGTGACCGAAAACGCCAAGACCCAAAAATACAGCCCTTGCAATGCCACCGAAAGTCTGCTGGTGGCCCAGGGTGTGGCGGCGGCTTTTCTGCCCCGCATGGGGGCGGTGCTGGCGGCCAAAGGGGTGGAGATGCGCGCTTGCCCCCAGGCCAAGGTCTGGCTGAGCCAAGTCCCTGGCGCGCATGTGGTGGATGCCGTGGAGCAAGACTGGTACGAGGAATACCTGGCCCCCGTCCTGAGCGTCAAGGTGGTCCAGGGTCTGGATGAGGCCATTGAACATATCAACCGTTACTCCAGCCACCACACCGACGCCATCCTCACTCGTGACCATGTGCATGCCCAGCGTTTTCTAAGAGAAGTTGATTCCGCGAGCGTTATGGTGAATGCTAGTACCCGCTTCGCAGACGGATTTGAGTACGGGCTGGGTGCCGAGATCGGCATCTCTACCGACAAGTTCCATGCCCGAGGGCCGGTAGGGATTGAAGGGCTCACCTCTCTCAAGTACGTGGTGCTGGGTCAAGGCGAAGTTCGTCGCTGAGTGCGCCAACCCCTTTGTGGGCTGATCGTCATCGGTGATGGGGCGGGCCTGCGCATTTGCGGCCAACGACCTACAATGCCTTTTCATCTTTGCGAACAGTTTCATGGTTCCCCATCTCATCACGGCCCTGACCGGGCCGATCAATGAACTAGAGCAACGCATCCTCGACTCCATGCCAGCCATTGAACGCTGGTTTCGACTGGAGTGGATGGAGCACACGCCCCCTTTTTACAGTTCGGTCGATATTCGCAACGCGGGCTTCAAGCTGGCGCCGGTGGATACCAACCTCTATCCTGGCGGTTGGAACAACCTGACCTCGGAGATGCTGCCGCTGGCCGTCCAGGCGGCCATGGCCGCGATTGAAAAGATTTGTCCGGAAGCACGCAATCTGCTGCTGATTCCGGAAAACCACACCCGGAACACGTTCTACCTCAGCAACGTGGCCCAGTTGCAGCGCATCTTCCAGATGGCGGGCCTGAATGTGCGGGTGGGCTCCATCAGCCCGGAAATCAAGGAAACCACCACGTTTGATCTGCCCAACGGCGACCGGGTGACCCTGGAGCCGGTGATTCGCAGCAAGCGTCGTCTGGGGCTGAAAGACTTTGATCCCTGCACCATCTTGCTCAACAACGATTTGAGCGCGGGTCTGCCGGGCATTCTGGAAGAACTCCATGAACAGCATGTGCTGCCGCCGCTGCACGCTGGCTGGAGCGTGCGGCGCAAGAGCCATCACTTCGAAAGCTATGAAGAGGTGAGTAAGCGTTTTGGCAAGTTACTGGGCATTGACCCCTGGTTGATCAACCCGATGTTCGGCCAGTGTGGTGAGGTGAACTTCGCCGAAGGCGTGGGCCTGGAGTGTTTGCGCAGCAATGTCGATGCGCTGCTGACCAAGATCCGTCGCAAGTACAAAGAGTACGGCATTCACGAGAAACCCTTCGTGGTGGTGAAGGCCGATAACGGCACCTACGGCATGGGCATCATGACCGTGCGTGATGTCAAGGACCTGGAAGCGCTCAACCGCAAGACCCGCAACAAGATGAGCGTCATCAAGGACGGTCAGGCGGTGTCTGAAGTCATCATCCAGGAAGGCGTGTTGACCAACGAGCGCATGAACGACGCTGTGGCCGAGCCGGTGGTTTACATGATGGACCGCTACGTGGTGGGTGGTTTTTACCGCGTGCATGCGGAACGAGGCGTGGATGAAAACCTCAACGCGCCCGGCGCCAGCTTCGTGCCGCTGGCCTTCGAGCAAAGCGCCCACACGCCCCAGCCCGGCATGAAGGCGGGCTCCAGCGCGCCCAACCGCTTTTACATGTACGGGGTGATTGGTCGACTGGCCATGCTGGCCGCCAGTTACGAACTGGAAGCCACCGATCCCGACGCCGAAATCTACGACTGACAGGCTTTCTCCATGCAACATGGCAAATCCTCCCTGCTCGGACTGACGCTGGGAGCCATCGGTGTTGTCTACGGCGACATCGGCACCAGCGTGCTGTACTCCATGAAGGAGGTGTTTGGATCGGGCCATGTACCGTTCACGCATGACAACGTCTACGGCATCTTGTCCATCTTCTTCTGGACGCTGACCATCATCGTGTCGATCAAATACGTCACCCTGGTGCTGCGGGCGGACAACAATGGCGAAGGGGGATTGGTGGCGATGCTGGCGCTGGCCTCCATGTCGGTACGAGATCGGCCGACGTTGCGTCGGGTCCTGCTGCTGGTGGGAATTGCCGGTACCTGTTTGTTTTATGGCGATGGCGTGATCACACCGGCCATCTCCGTGTTGTCGGCGGTGGAGGGCCTGGAGGTCATCTCACCGGCATTCGTCAAATTCGTGATGCCGCTGACCCTGCTGATTTTGCTGGGTTTGTTCGCGGTGCAAAAGCGTGGCACTGGCGGCATTGGTAAATTCTTCGGCCCCATCACCGTGGTCTGGTTCGCTGTGATTGCCGCTCTGGGTGTGTATCACATCGTCACTCAGCCCGCCATTTTGTGGGCCATCAGCCCGCACTATGCCTTGCGTTTCATTGTGAACGAACCAGGGACCACCTTCATCATCCTGGGGGCGGTGGTGCTGTGTGTCACGGGCGGCGAGGCGCTGTATGCCGACATGGGGCACTTTGGCAAAAAGCCGATTCGTGTGGCCTGGTTCTCGGTGGTCATGCCTTCTCTCACATTGAACTATTTTGGTCAGGGCGCCTTGCTGCTCAATGAGCCCGAGGCTGTGAAGAATCCCTTCTTCATGATGGCACCAGATTGGGCGCTGTTGCCGCTGGTGATTTTGGCGACAGCGGCTACGGTGATTGCCTCGCAGGCCTTGATTTCGGGGGCATTCAGCGTTACCAAGCAAGTCATCCAGCTGGGCTTTCTGCCGCGTTTGCAGGTGCAGCACACCAGCGTCAGCGACACCGGACAAATTTATGTGCCGTTCGTCAACTGGGGTCTGTTCGGGGCCATTGTGTTGGCGGTGATGATGTTCAAGTCATCCAGCAATCTGGCAGCGGCCTACGGCATTGCGGTGTGTACCGACATGCTGATCACCACCGTGCTGACCTTCTATGTCATTCGCTACAGCTGGCGCTACCCCCTGTGGTTGTGTCTGGCCTCTACCAGTGCTTTCTTCCTGGTGGACTTTGCTTTCTGGTCGTCCAACTTGCTCAAGCTGGCGGATGGCGGCTGGTTCCCGCTCTTGATTGGTGGCATCATTTTGACCTTCATGCTGACCTGGCGTGATGGCCGCGAACTGCTCTATGAAAAGCATCGTGCCGAGGCGCTGGAGTTGCAGCCTTTCCTCGATGCCGTTTTTATCGCGCCGCCGGCACGGGTGGAGGGCACCGCCGTCTTCCTGTCTTCCGAGGTGGGCATGGTGCCCAATGCCATGCTGCACAACCTCAAGCACAACAAGGTGCTGCATGCCGTCAATTTGTTCGTGACCGTGCGCAGTCATGAGGTGCCGTGGGTGGGGTTGGACAAGCGGCTCGAGGTGGAGCAATTGGGCCATCAATGCTGGCAGGTGGTGATCAACTACGGATTCAAAAACGATCCGGATGTGCCAGGGGCACTGGCACAACTCAAGACCCATGGGTGCGAGGTGACGCCCATGACCACCAGCTATTTCCTGTCGCGTGACAGCATTGTGCCCACCGTGGGTGGCGGCATGGCCACCTGGCGCGAAAAACTGTTTGCCCAGATGCACCTGAATGCCAGTGCGGCGGCAGACTTTCTGAATCTGCCCAGCAACTCGGTGGTGGAGCTGGGCAGCAAGATCGAAATCTGACCATGGACCTGCTTTTCGTCGCTGACCCGCTGGACACCTTCAAGATCTACAAGGACTCCACCTTCACCATGATGCGCGAGGCGCAGGCGCGCGGCCATCGGGTGTGGGCGTGTGAACCGCGAGATATCTCATGGCGCAGTGGGGGGCAAGTGCAAGCCCGGGTGCGCGAGTTGCATTTGACCGGACAGGAACCCGCGTGGTTTGTCGAGCGCTCACTCACCACCTGGGCCTTGCGCCAGTTTGATGCCGTGGTGATGCGCAAGGACCCGCCTTTTGACAGTGAGTTTTTTTACGCCACACACTTGCTGGGGCAGGCCGAGCGAGAAGGTGCACGGGTGTTTAACCAGCCGGCGGCATTGCGCGACCATCCGGAGAAACTGGCCATCATGGAATGTCCGGAATTTCTCAGCCCCACGCTGGTCACGCGCAGCGACACTGAGGTGCGCGAATTTCATGCAGAGCATCGTGACATCATCCTCAAGCCACTGGATGGCATGGGCGGCATGGGCATTTTTCGGGTGGGGGCCGATGGCCTCAACCTGGGCGCCATCATCGAGACCCTGCAACGCGATGGCGCGCAGACCATCATGGTGCAACGCTACCTGCCGGCCATCACGCAAGGCGACAAGCGGGTACTGGTAATCGGCGGTCAACCGGTGCCCTATGCATTGGCACGCATCCCCCAAGGTGGAGAAGTACGCGGCAACCTGGCCGCGGGCGGCAAAGGCGTGGCACAACCCCTGAGTGCGTGCGATCTGGAAATTGCTTCCACACTGGGCCCTAAACTGGCAGCGCGTGGACTGCTGCTGGTGGGCCTGGATGTGATTGGCGATTGCCTCACCGAGATCAATGTGACCAGCCCCACCTGCTTTCGCGAGATCATGGATCAGACCGGGTTTGATGTGGCTGCCATGTTCGTCAGCGCGCTGGAGCAGGCGTTGGCCTTGCCGCGCTCCTCATCGGCCCCTGGGCGGCGTTAAGTAGCCGCCGTCAACGGCACACCCTTCACCATCAAACGATACAGGTAGCGACGCTCCTGCGGGTCGTAGTCGGCATTGGCCTGATGCATGACCGAACGGTTGTCCCAGATCACCAAGTCCCCCACCTGCCATGTGTGTCGATATTCATACCGCGCATGTGTGGCATGGTGGTAAAGCTGATCGATCAACGCAAAGGCTTCGTCATCGGGCATGCCCTCCAGGCCCTGCATGCGTCCCGTATTGAGGTAAAGCGCGTGGCGCTGATTGTCTGGATGCTTAATCACCAGCGGTTGGGCGGTTTGGGGAATCTGGGCCAGGGCCTCGGCACTGAGCTGTGCAAACGCCCGTGGACTGCGGTTGCTTTGGTGCACATGCAGTGAACGCTTGCCCAATAACTGCTCCTTCAAAGCCGCAGGCAAGTCATCATAAGCGCGCCGCACATCTACAAACTGGGTGTCGCCGCCGCGTGTAGGCAGGGTGATGGCCAGCAACGCGGTGGCCTTGGGCGGCGCGATTTCGTTGGAATGGTCCGTGTGATAGTTTTCGCCTCGCACTTGCAACTGGCCGTTCTTGCGCGGCAAGTCATCGGTGCTGTTGTAGCCCACCAAGGGAAAGTCCTTCAGGGTGAACTGCTTGATCTGTTGCGGCATCAACTCGCCAAAACAGCGCACGGCTTGCATGAACTGTGGTGGTTCCAGGTGTTGGTTGGGGAACACCAGCACGGCGTAGCGTGCAAAACAGTCATTGTTTTTTCTGATTCATCAAATTTGGATTTTGGATTATTTTTGTTTTTATGGTAAAGTTCTTTTGCAATTTTTTGTATCTCGTTGGTATTATCAATTATAAAATCCCAAGAATCGCCCCTAAAATCCCTCTTAACAACAATACTTTTATAAGGGCTTAAAACTATCTTACCGTTTTTGTAGATTTGTTTTCCATTGCTATCC
>VEQI01000394.1 GCA_018883305.1 Limnohabitans sp.
CCCGTGAAGCGCTCAAGCGCGCGGGTGTGCCTGCCACCGACATCGGCACGGTGATCACCGTCAATATGGCGCCTGGTGACTTTGACCAGTTCTTTCTGCCGCGCCACATCGGCTTGTATGCCGGCGTACCCATCGAAGTGCCAGCGCAAATGGCGCAACGCATTTGCGGTACCGGCTTTGAATTGTTTCGCCAGGCGGCAGAACAAATTCAAGGAGGCTTGACCGATGCGGCCCTGGTGGTGGGCACCGAGAGCATGACGCGCAACCCCATCGCCGCATTTGACCACCGCACCGGCTTCAAGCTGGGCGCCCCCGTGGGTTTCAAGGACTACATGTGGGAAGCCTTGAAGGACCCGGCCGCTGGCATCAACATGATTCAAACCGCTGAAAACCTGGCCAAGAAATATGGCATCAGCCGTGAGGATGTGGACCAGTTTGCCAGCGACTCTTTTGCCAAAGCCGTAGCCGCGCAGCAAAGCGGTTTCCACGCGGGCGAGATCGTGCCTGTGATCACCGAGAAATTCGAGGTCGAGGGCTACAAGCCCCGTGGCATTCGCTTGCAAGGCAAGGTCACAGAGGTCAACCAGGACACGCACGCACGCATCTCTCCGGTGGATGTGTTGGCCAAATTGAAGTCGGTGTACGAAGGTGGCGTGCAGACCGGTGGCAACAGCTCGGCGCTGGTGGATGCTGCTGCTGCTTGCGTGGTGACTTCGGGCAGTTATGCCAAGTCGCATCCCCACGGCGCGCTGGCCCGCGTGGCCGCTGCAGCCGTGGTGGGCGTGCCACCGGAGATCATGGGCATCGGCCCGGCACCGGCCATTCGTTTGCTGCTGGAGCGCACGGGGTTGACGCTCGACCAAATTGGTCGCTTTGAAATCAATGAAGCCCAAGGTGCACAGACGCTGGCCGTGGGACGCGATCTCGGGCTGGACCTCTCGCGCCTGAACGTCAATGGTGGCGCCATCGCGCTGGGTCACCCGCTGGCGGCCACAGGCGTGCGGCTCACCATCACTTTGGCGCGTGAGTTGCGACGCGCCAAGTTGCGCTGGGGGATCTCCAGTGCTTGTGTGGGTGGGGGACAAGGCATTGCGCTGCTGATTGAAAACCCTGAAGCAGCTTAACAAAGGACACAAACCATGAACATTCAAGGAACAGCAGCTCTGGTCACCGGTGGTGGCTCCGGGCTTGGGGAAGCCACGGCACGTGCGTTGGCGCGGTTGGGCGCCAAGGTGGCCGTGTTGGATCTCAACCTGGACAACGCGCAGCGTGTGGCCAAGGACATTGGGGGCGTGGCGGTGTCGTGCAACGTGTCCGATCCGGACAGCATGGCCAAGGCCATCGAAACCGCCGCCGCCGCGCATGGCCCGGCCCGCATCCTGATGCAGATTGCAGGCATTGGCACGGCCAAGCGTGTGGTGGGCAAAGATGGCAACGCGGCACCGCTGGAAGACTTTGCCAAGGTGATCAACGTGAATCTGATTGGCACTTACAACGCAGCTCGCCTGTTTGCGGCCGCGTGCGCCAAGCTGGACCCGATGGAAGACGGTGCGCGTGGCGTGATGGTGTTCACCGCTTCCGTGGCCGCCTATGACGGCCAGGTGGGCCAACAGGCCTACAGTGCTTCCAAGGCCGGTGTGGTGGGCATGACCCTGCCCATGGCCCGTGATCTGGCGCAGCACGGCATCCGTGTATGCACCATCGCCCCGGGGCTGTTCTCCACGCCGCTGATGAAAACGCTCCCTGAGCCGGTGCAGCAATCGCTGGCCGCAAGCATTCCGTTCCCATCACGTCTGGGCAAGCCCGAAGAGTTTGCCGAGTTGGCCGTGCACATTGTGCAGAACAACCACCTCAATGGCGAAACCATTCGCCTGGACGGTGCGTTACGTATGGCACCGCGCTAAGCGGCCCTTGAATCAATGAGCGACTGAGCAATCGAAAAGTCGAGCAAGTCAGCAACTGACAGCCCAACGATCCCCTACAACCATGTCCAAGACCGTCATCTACGAAGTGGAAGTGATGTTCGGTGACTGCGATCCCGCAGGCATCGTGTTCTTCCCCAATTTCTCCAAATGGATGGATGCCTCATCGCTGAACTTCTTCGTCAAGTGCGGCGTGCCGCCATGGCGTGAGCTGGTGAAGACACGCGGCATCATCGGCACACCGCTGCTGGAAATCCACACCAAGTTCATGCGCCCGGCCACTTATGGCGAGCGCATTCAAGTGCACACCAGCATTGCCGAGTGGCGCGACAAAGTGGTGTTGCAAAAGCATGTCGTCATGCGCGGCGACACGGTGCTGTGCGAAGGCATCGAGACACGCGCGTTCTGCATCAAGCATCCCGAGGATCCCGACCGCATCAAGGCCATCCCGGTGCCGGAAGACATCAAGGCCCTGTGCAGCTAACCCTGTGTAAGGACTCCTGTTCAGCCAACCCGAATCATCCTCCACGTTCTTCACCCCTTTTCCTCAACCCCGCCCGCGCCCGTCATTGCGAGGAGCACAGCGACGCGGCAATCCACCTCCCAAGGAGACAAGCATGCAACTCAAGAAAACCCTGCTGGCCCTGGCCGTCACTGTGGCCACCAGCACTGCTGCCCTGGCCGACATCAAGATCGGCGTG
Organism: Limnohabitans sp.; assembly: GCA_018883305.1. Classification (GTDB taxonomy): domain Bacteria; phylum Pseudomonadota; class Gammaproteobacteria; order Burkholderiales; family Burkholderiaceae_C; genus Limnohabitans. The sequence continues at coordinate 2,624 of VEQI01000394.1, forward strand.
AGCCTGGCACTCACCGGTCCTGGCTCTGGCCTGGGCATCCCGATGCAAAACCAGCTCAAGCTGTTCCCCCAGACCATTGGTGGCGAAAAAGTGCAGCTGATCGTGTTGGATGACGCCACCGATCCGGGCAAAGGCGCCGCCAATGCTCGCCGCTTCGTGACCGAAGACAAGGTGGACGTGATCATTGGTTCGTGCATCACCGCGGTGGCCGCCGCCATGACCGACATCGCCGCCGAGGCCAGCACCGTGCAACTG
>VEQI01000395.1 GCA_018883305.1 Limnohabitans sp.
GACCATTGCGGAATTGCCCGATCTGGCACAGCAGGTGGGCTGTACGGTCTCCGCTGCGGTGTGGGGACCGCAGGGGCCCGTCATCATCCGGGTGGAACAAGGCCCCACGCCGGTGCATGTGGCCATGCGCCACGGCATCCCGGCGTCTTTGCGCCACACCGGCACTGGCAAGGTGTTTGCGGCCTATCGTTCGCCACAGGACATTGCCATGGCACTGGCGCGCGAGGGTCACCCAGGGGCCCTGGAAGACCCGGCATTTCAGCAAGAACTGGACACCATTCGCCGCACGGGGCTGGCCCGGGTACAGGAGGAGTTCATGCCGGGCCTGTGTGCCATGGCGGTGCCCGTGTTCGACGGGTTTGGTCAACTGGCCCTGGCCATCGCCACCATTGGCCCCAGCCGCTTGCTGGACATCCACCCGCAAAGTGCACAGGCCAAGGCCCTGTGCCAAGTGGGCCAGGCGTTATCTGCGCGACTGGGCGCGGTACGTAAAGGGCTATAGTGCGCGAGCGCCCGAGTGGTCGGGCGCCTGCACTTCTCTCACGGCCCCGCATGCGCACCTCGCCACCTGCTGCCCCGGCTTCGTCCCACATCACCGGACTGGATCTGTTTCTGATCCTGCTGGTCACCTGCTCGTGGGGGCTCAACTATCCGATCATGAAATTCGTGGTCACCGCCTATCCGCCCTCCAGCTTTCGCGCGCTGTCCTTTGTGCTGGGTGCGGCGGTGCTGGGCCTGTATGCGCGCTCACGGGGTGAGTCGCTGTTCGTGCCCGTGCATGAACGCTGGACCACGCTGCGCCTGAGCCTGCCCAACATGGTGCTGTGGCACGTGGGGTTGGTGTATGGCATCACTTTGCTCAATTCAGGCCGTGCCGCCATCGTGGGTTACACCATGCCAGTGTGGGCCTTGATGGCCAGTGTGCTGCTGTACCGCAACCCGCTGACCTGGCGCGCCACGCTGGGGGTGCTGTGCTCGCTCACGGCCACGGTGCTGTTGGCGCTGGACGAAATGTCTCACTTTGCCGGCCAGCCACTGGGCCTGTTGTTCACCTTTGGTGCGGCCATCTCCTGGGGCATTGGCAACGCCATGATGAAGCACACCAAGGTGTCCATCAGCAGTCTGGCCCTCACCTTCTGGATGTTGCTGGCCGGGGCGGTGAGCTTCACTGTCCTGGCGGTGATATTTGAGCGTCACCAGTGGCACTGGCCCAACGCGCTTCAGGGCCTGGCCATTGTGTATGGCGGCGTGATGACCTTTGCGGTCAGCTATGTGGCGTGGTTTCGAGTGGCGCGCAAGCTCACCCCAGTGACCAGCGGCTTGTCCATCATGCTGGTGCCCGTCATTGGGGTCATGGGCGGACACGGCTTTCTGGGAGAAGCGCTGGCTCTCACGGATTTGCTGGCGCTGGGCTTCATCCTGAGTGCCATGGCCATTGTGCTGGTGCCCGCCCGTCAGCCCAGCCAGTCCGCTCAGGCTTAGGCCTGGGCAGGAATGATGCGGGGACGCCCTTCGTCATCAATCGCCACATAGGTGAGCGTCGCCTCCGTCACCTTCACATACACGCCCTGCTGGCGAATGCGCTCGGCAAAGACTTCCACTTGCACCGTGATGGAGGTGTTGCCCACACGGGTGACCTTGGCAAAAAAACTCAGAATGTCACCCACTTTGACCGGTTGCTTGAAGATGAACTGATTGACCGCCACCGTGGCCATACGGCCATTGACACGCCTAGCAGGCAGCACCGCCCCCGCCAAGTCCACCTGCGCCATGACCCAGCCACCAAAGATGTCCCCATTGGCATTGCAGTCTGCCGGCATGGGAATGACCTTGAGCACCAGTTCCTGATCTTGCGGCAATTGGGTGGCAGCGGTGTGTGTGGTGTTCATGCAGCGTTCCTGAGGGCTGGGGGCGACCTTGAATTGACGCGCGTCAATTGAAGGCAAAATGCGGAGTGATCGGTCATTCAAATGACTTCGGGCCGCTGCATACTCATGATGTCCAGCACACGGCCCGCACGATCAGTGTAGCGCCTGTGCCACCTACTTGTGATGCTCCCATGCAAGCCCTGACTGAACAAGCCCTTGACCAACACGCCAATGAGGCGTTGCGCCGCGAAACCACCGTCACCGACCTGACCAGGCGCATTGCGCGCCTAGCCATCGCCCTGGGGTTGAAACTGGATGATGAATCCGATGTGCATCGCGTGCTCCACCAGGCCGACGCGCCACCCCATGCCCATGACGATCACCCCCAACGCCTGCACTTGCGGGCGCGGGCCTGGACTGAGTTGCGTGGACTGTTGGTGCTGCGGTATGAGCTTGAGCGGCACCTGATCGAAGACCTGGGGCTGGTGCTGAGTCGCCATATCCTGGAGGATGCTGAACTGCATCTGGCGATCGCCGGTTTTCAGCCCGGGGTGGATGGCCTCACCCTGGAGATGCACCACCTGTTTGGCGACGTCATCACCCCCGACACCTCATCGACTTGATCCATGAACAGCATCGACACCTCCACCTGGACCGAAAACGTCACTTACGACGAACTCACCGTGGGCCAGAGTGCACACCTGCAGCGCACCCTGACACTAGCCGACATCCAGGCCTTTGCCGCCGTCTCCGGTGACACCAACCCGGCACACCTGGACCCGGAATATGCCAACGACACGCTGTTCCACGGGGTGATTGCGCATGGCATGTGGGGTGGCTCGCTGATCTCGGCCCTCCTGGGGACTGAATTTCCGGGCCCGGGCACCATTTATGTTCACCAGGACCTGGACTTCCTCAAGCCCGTGCGGGTGGGCGATACGCTGACGGTCAAGGTGACGGTGGTGACCAAAGAGCCGGAACACCACCGAGTGGAACTGGCC
>VEQI01000396.1 GCA_018883305.1 Limnohabitans sp.
GTCCTGCGGGCTTCAATGGCAACATCGGCTTGGAGGCTTCACGCGGCGTGTTCTCCATTGCGCCGCATCTGTCCGACATCTCCGGCTTTGTGTCGATTCAAGGCTGTCAGAGCCGCACGGTGCGCGACACCGCGGCACTGGTGGATGCTTGCCGAGGCGGCGCGCCCGGTGAGTTCATGCCGTACTGGACCGCCCCTGAACCCTATACGCAACTGATTCAGCGCGACCCGCAACCCCTGCGCATCGCACTCTCACACGAGTGGGGTGACTACCAAGCCGAGCCGTCTTTGGTGGCAGAGCTGGAGCGCGCCGGGCGCTTGCTGGAAAGTCTGGGGCACCAAGTGGCGTGGGAAGTGCCCGCCGTGGATTTTCGGGCAGCCTTTGCGGCACAAACCACCTGCTACATCACCAACTTTGCGCAGGTCATTGATGGCATGCTGGCCGCGCGCGATTTGACGCAACCCCCGCCGGACCTGATCGAGCCCATGAACATCCGCATCTGGGAAGCGGGCAAGGAAGCGTCGTACCGAGAGCGCTACCGCATGCAGACCACCTTCAACACCACGGCGCGCGCGTTTGGTCAGTTCTTTGAAAGGTGGGACATCATCCTCACGCCCATCACGGCGAAACCGACGCCGCTACTGGGTACGACGGAATACCTGACGCTGAGCAACAACCCCTCGGTGCTGGACTGGTTTGAAAATTTGTGGCGCAATTTCGCCTACACTCCGCTCTCCAACCTGTGTGGCATTCCGGCAATCTCCTTGCCGATGGCTCGACAGGACAATGGTTTGCCGTTTGGCATCCATGCGCAAGCCCGGCAGGGTCAGGATGGTTTGTTGCTGCAATTGGCCGCGCAAATCGAGCGCGCCTTGTCGGGGCGCTGGAATGATGCCCGGGTGCCTGGGGTGCACGTGACGGCGTAATTCCGCTCTCATTTCTCTCATGATCATCGCTCAAACCGTTCAGGAACTCCGCCAGGCGTTGGCCAGCTCACAACGTCCCGCCTTTGTGCCCACCATGGGCAATTTGCATGAAGGGCATTTGCAACTCGTGCGACGGGCTCGTGCGCAAGGCGACCGCACGGTGGCCAGCATTTTCGTCAACCGCTTGCAGTTTCTGCCGCACGAGGACTTCAACAGCTACCCGCGCACGCTGGAGGCGGATGCAGCCAAGCTGGTCGCTGAGGGTTGCGATGTGCTGTTTGCGCCCCGCGAGTCCGATTTGTATCCCGAGCCGCAGACGGTGAAAGTGCATGCCGATCCGGCCCTGGCCGACTTGCTGGAAGGTGAATTTCGCCCCGGTTTTTTCACCGGTGTTTCCACCGTGGTGATGAAACTCTTCATGAGCGTGTTTGCCGGCAAGGCTCAGGGCGTAGCCGTGTTTGGCAAGAAGGACTATCAGCAGTTCATGGTGGTGCAGCAGTTGATTCGGCAGTTTGTCTTGCCGGTGGAACTCCTGGGTGTGGAAACCTGCCGTGCCGAAGATGGCCTGGCTTTGAGTTCACGCAACCGCTATCTGAGTGAGACTGAGCGTGCCGAGGCGGTGCAGTTGTCACTGGCGCTGCGCATGTTGGGCCGTGATGCACTGGCCAGCGCCAACGCCCTGTCACAACAATTGCCCGACCTGGAGGCGCGTGCCATGGAAGGGTTGCGTCAGCGTGGCTGGCAGCCCGACTACCTGACGGTGCGCCGTCGTCACGACTTGCAGTTGCCGCAAGCGGGTGATGCCCTGGTGGTGCTGGGCGCTGCACGTCTGGGCAGTACGCGGTTGATCGACAACTTGGAAATTTGAACGCCGCGATGTTGAACGCTGCGACGGCTCAGCCGGACTCATTGCTCTGAGGCAACGCAGCGGTCTGGGCGCAGGTTGCACAAATGCAGGACCGACGTTGCAAGTGCGGCGGGACTTGCTGCAAAAGGGCCGGCGTGAAGGTGGCATTCACGCACCAGCAAGTGGCCGGGGGCGATGCGCAGGTCATGGCGCAACCGTTGGGGCCGCCACACAGGGGACAGCGCGTGGGGTCAATGTCGTTCGAGGTGTCAGTCATCGTCTCAGGGAGGCTTTCATCGAGGGTCGACCATTCACGATGCCAGGGTCCGATATGATGCAAGCCACGTCCTGCCTGTGTGCCACTCACGCGGGGGACAGGACGCCACCAAAGACTATCGGAGACAAGCCATGTTCAGTCATGTGATGCTGGGTGCCAAAGACCTGGAGTCGTCGCGCCAATTTTATGACGCCCTGTTGGGCACGCTGGGTATTGGCCCGGGCGTGGCCAACAAGCAGCGCTACTTTTATCGCAGCCCGACAGGCGTGTTTGCGATCACCACGCCCATTGACGGTCAGCCGGCCACACACGCCAATGGCGGCACGCTGGGCTTCCAGGCCCAGTCAGAGGCGCAGGTACTGGCGTTTCATGCCGCCGGTCTCGCCCATGGCGGTACCGAGTGTGAAGATCCTCCGGGCATGCGCGAAGGCCCCGCCGGTCAGCTCTATCTGGCTTACCTGCGTGACCCGTCCGGCAACAAGATCTGCGCGATGTACCGTGTGCCGAAGAAGTAAGGTCTCAGCGTCCCAGGTACTGTTGCGTGGTGTCCCAGGCCACTTGCTGCAGGTGGCGCGCCACCTCGGTGGGGAGCCCGGCGGTGAAGCTCAGGCCGACCGGTGATTTGTTGAACAAGGTCGCGTAGGTGGTGGCCGCCGACAGATAGGTCCCCTCCACGCTGGGGTGACGCTTGTCGGGCGCATACAGATTGATGGACGGGTGTTGGGCCAGTGACTTGGCAAAGGCCAGCCCGGCAGGAATGACGAGTGCGCGGTTGGCGTTGCCTGCGGCGGTGGAGGCA
>VEQI01000397.1 GCA_018883305.1 Limnohabitans sp.
CCCGAGGGCCAGACCCCTGTGGCGGATGAAGCCGAGCAATTCGAACCCGTCTGGGTGCGTCCCGCAGACGCGCTGGAACGGCATCGCCACGGCCAGTTCTTCATCATCTTTCCCACCATTCGCACCTTGGAGCGCTTGCAAGCCTTTGCCCGCGTGGACGATGTCCTGGCCGGCTGCACCACCGAGCAGCCCTGGTTCAGCAGTTGCCCACGTGGCGGCTGGCTGTCGGGGCGCGAAGAGCGCTACATGGAGCATGAAAGCGCTTATGGCGATCTGGCGCTCACCTGCCCCGATGGTCAGATGCTGCATCACCTGGACTGGCAATCCGAACAGGCCGTGCCCCTGTTGCGCAACGTTCAACGTCTGACCTGTCCCAACCCCAGTGTGATGACCGGGCCGGGCACCAACAGCTACTTGGTGGGAGACCCCGACACAGGTTTTCTGGTGATTGATCCAGGCCCTGAAGATGCCGAACACATGGACCGTTTGTGGCGCGCTGCAGGCGGCAACATCCGCATCATTGTTTGCACCCATTCACATTCAGACCATTCCCCTGGCGCCAGACCGCTGCAAGCGCTGTGCGAACGCCATGGCTTCAAGCCACCGGTGCTGGGGCTGAGTTCCGCCCCCACGGCCCGCGCCAACAGCCATTTCGTGCCCGATCGCGAACTGGCGGACGGGGAACGCCTGGTCCTGGTGGGCCCCGAGCACGCCCACACGCTGCGTGTGCTCCATACGCCGGGCCACGCCGCCAATCATGTGTGCCTGGTGCTGGAAGAAGATGGCCTGCTCTTCAGTGGTGACCATGTGCTCAATGGCAGCACCACCGTGGTTGACCCGCCCGATGGCCACATGAGCGACTATCTGGCTTCGCTCGACAAGTTGCTGGACGCCTGTGCCAGCGATGGCATCGACTTCATCCTGCCCGCGCATGGCTATGTGCTGGGCCATGAATCCGATGGCCCCTACAACGCCACCGACGTGATCCGCCGCCTCAAGGGCCACCGCCTGCAACGCGAGGCCAAGATCCTGGGGGTGATGCGTGCCCTGCCCCACGGCAGCATGCAAGACTGGGTGGAACGCGCCTACGACGACGTGCCGCCCCGTCTGTGGCCCGTGGCGATGCGCTCCCTGACGGCCCATGTGGAACGCTTGAAAGAGATCATGTGATCTGAAGTAAGTGTGAAGCTCGCCGATACGCCGGATTCTGTGCACGGGGTTGCCCCCGCGTGACCGCCATTCCTCTGGGCCGGGGGTTGCCCACCCGGCTCGGTGCTACCTACCCGCCCACACCCCACGGAACCACGGGGGAGTGCCTTGCGGCACCATGTGGGCCTACTTGGTATTGCTGCGCGCAGAGATTGCCCGTTTCACCCGCACGGGTTGCCCCGTGCGACTCGTCTCTGTTGCTCTGATCCTCACCTCACGGTGGAGAGGTGTTACCTCCTGCGCCGTCCTGTGCAGTCCGGACGTTCCTCCAGTGCGGTGTTTCCACCCAGCGCTTTCGCGCCGGCCTTGCGGCTTGCACCAGCGACGGCCTGGCGAGCTTCACCCCTTGATTATCTCCCTGCAGCGATAATCAGTGCTCAATCAACGCCTTGCCCGATCAACACGGGCCGTCTTCGCCATGATTCGACTCTCCGAGCTCAAGCTCCCGCTCGACGCTTCCTTTGACCCGCCCGATGCAGCCTCTCCCGCGCCTGTGGCACCTGCGGCGCTGTTTGACCTTATTGTTGCCACCCTGGGTTTGCCCGCCACCGACATTCAGCACTGGCAGGTGTTCAAGCGAAGCTTTGATGCACGCAAATCCCAACTTCGGGTGGTGTACATCGTTGACGTGGCGTTAAGCAGTGCCGAGGCGGAATCCCGTTGGCTGCAAGCCAACGCGCACCGTCCCCATGTGCAGGCCACGCCCGACATGACCTGGCGTGCGCCCGTGCAAGCCCCCGGCGACGCAGCCACCCACCCCGGCGAACGTCCGGTGGTGGTGGGCTTTGGCCCCTGCGGGCTGTTTGCCGCCCTGGTGCTGGCCCAGATGGGCTTCAAGCCCATCGTTCTAGAGCGTGGCCCCACGGTACGGCAGCGCACCAAAGACACCTGGGATCTGTGGCGACGGCGTCAACTGCATCCGGAAAGCAATGTGCAATTCGGCGAAGGCGGGGCCGGCACGTTCTCTGACGGCAAGCTGTACAGCCAGATCAAGGACCCGCGTCATCTGGGGCGCAAGGTGATGGAAGAGTTTGTGCAGGCCGGTGCGCCCGAGGACATCCTCTATGCCGCCCATCCTCACATCGGCACGTTCAAGCTGGTGAAGGTGGTGGAGCATTTGCGCGAACAAATCAAGGCGCTGGGCGGTGAGGTACGTTTTGACCAGCGCGTGATCGACATCCAGCATGAACCTGGAGCAGACGGCGTGCCACACCTGAGCGGCCTGGTGGTCCTGGACCAAACGCACGGCACGCGCTATACCTTGCCCACACGCCAGGTGGTGATGGCCTTGGGGCACAGCTCGCGGGACACTTTTGCGATGCTGCATCATCACCAAGTGCCCATGGAATCCAAGCCTTTCTCGGTGGGCTTTCGCATCGAGCATCCGCAAAGCCTGATTGACCGTGCCCGCTGGGGTGTGCATGCCGGTCACCCACTGCTGGGGGCAGCGGATTACAAACTGGTGCATCACGCCGAGAACGGCCGTGCCGTCTACAGTTTTTGCATGTGCCCGGGTGGCACGGTGGTGGCCGCCACCTCGGAGCCCGAGCGCGTGGTCACCAATGGCATGAGTCAATACTCACGCAATGAGCGCAACGCCAACGCGGGCATCGTGGTGGGCATTGACCCCAGAGA
>VEQI01000398.1 GCA_018883305.1 Limnohabitans sp.
GTCAGATGTGAAAAAGAGACAGATATTGAGCACCGCCACCTGCACCGGCGCGAGCCACACTGGCAAGGCACCGGCGTGCTGTTCAATCAGAATGCCGATGAAGCGCTCCAGGCTGCCCACGATGGCCCGGTGCAGCATGATGGGACGCTGGCGTGAACCGTCCTCGGCCACATATTCGGCGTCCAGCCGCTCGGGCATATTGGGGTCCACCTGGATGGTGCCGCACTGCCAAGGACGGCCCAGGGCATCCTTCAGGGTGTATTCGATCTTGGGACCATAGAAGGCCCCCTCGCCCGGCAGGTACTCAAAGTCACAACCTGAGGCACGCAGGCCTTCGGCCAGGGCGTTTTCGGCGCGATCCCAGCTTTCCTCGGTGCCAATGCGTTTTTCAGGGCGGGTGGACAACTTGTAGATGATGTCGGTGAAGCCAAAGTCTTTGTAAACCTTTTGCAGCAAGGTGGTGAAGGTTTTGACCTCGGACTGGATCTGGGCTTCGGTGCAGAAGATGTGGCCATCGTCTTGCGTGAAAGCGCGAACCCGCATGATGCCGTGCAAGCCGCCAGTGGGTTCGTTGCGATGGCACTGGCCGAATTCACCGAAGCGCAGGGGCAAATCGCGGTAGCTCTTGATGCCGTGCTTGTAAATCAGAATGTGGCCGGGGCAGTTCATCGGCTTCAAGGCGTAGTCGCGCTTTTCCGATTCGGTCACAAACATGTTCTCGCGGTACTTGTCCCAGTGGCCGGTTTTTTCCCACAGGCCCTGGTCGAGGATCTGCGGGCCCTTCACTTCCAGATAGCCGTTCTCGCGGTACACGCGGCGCATGTACTGCTCCACTTCCTGCCACAGCACCCAGCCCTGGGGATGCCAGAACACGGTGCCAGGTGAGTGCTCGTCAATGTGGAACAAGTCGAGTTCACGGCCCAGCTTGCGGTGGTCGCGCTTCTCGGCTTCCTCCAGCATGGTGAGGTACTGCTGCAAGTCTTCCTTGCTGGCCCAGGCCGTGCCATACACACGCTGGAGCATTTCGTTGCGGTGGTCGCCGCGCCAGTAGGCGCCGGCCACCTTCATCAATTTGAAATGCTTGAGCTTGCCCGTGCTGGGCACGTGCGGGCCACGACACAAGTCGGTGAATGAGCCCTCGGTGTAGAGCGACACATCCTCACCAGCGGGGATGCTGCCAATGATCTCGGCCTTGTAGTGCTCACCCAGGCCTTTGAAATACTGCACGGCGTCATCACGCGGCATGACCTTGCGCACCACGGGTTCGTCCTTGGCGGCCAGTTGCGTCATGCGCTTTTCAATGGCGGCAAGGTCTTCCGGCGTGAAGGGACGGCTGTAGGAGAAGTCGTAATAAAACCCGTGCTCGATGACCGGGCCGATGGTGACCTGTGCTTCGGGGAACAATTCTTTCACAGCATAGGCCAGCAAGTGGGCCGTGGAGTGGCGAATCAATTCCAGGCCGTCCGCATCCTTGGCGGTAACGATAGCCAGACGTGCGTCCTGCGTGATGGTGTGCGAGGTGTCGACCAATTGACCTTCGACACGGCCGCCCAGGGCGGCCTTGGCCAAGCCTGCACCAATGGAGGCTGCCACGTCGGCCACGGTCACAGGGCCGGGAAACTGTCGTTGAGAACCATCAGGGAGCGTGATATTGAGCATGGGTATTGTTCTAACAATAAAAAAGCGCGGTGGAAACCGCGCTGGAAAGAGAGAAATCAGGCAGGCGCGAGCTGCAGGCCGTCAACGGCCGACGTCCAACTCCAACGTAGTTCGCGGTGTCATAACCAAATTGCCTTTCTCGCTCTTGTCAGGGTATGCGAATGATTTTCGCACAATCGGGGGACGTGCCGATCAGCGCGAGGCCGGCTGGAACATCAGTGCAAATTCAGGGATATAGGTGGTGAAAAACAAAACCACCAGCATGACCAAGATTTGGGGCCAAATGGCCTTGGAAAGCTTGCCCAGTGAAATGCCCGAAATAGCCATGCCCACAAACAAACAGTACCCGATGGGTGGAGCGGCCATTCCGATAGACACGTTGGTCACGATGATGGAGCCGAAGTGGATGGGGTCGAGCCCAAATTTGTTGGCAATGGCCATCAGCATCGGGCCCAGGATGACCATGATGGCAATTTCGTCCATCACCGCCGCCAGTAGGAAAAAAGCGATGTTCAGCCCGGCCAGTGCCACCCACTTCTCCTGCACCTGATCCGCCAGCCAGGTGGCAAACTGCACCGCGATCTGTTCCTGGGCAATGAGCACGCCAAAGGCCGTCGAAACCGCGATGATTGCAATCACCAGCCCACTGGTGCGAGCCGCCCCCAGCAACATGCGCGGCAAGTCAATAAGTTTTAACTGACGTTCAACGAACAGCCCCACCAGCAAGGCATACACGCAACTCACGGCGGCGGCCTCGGTGGGGGTGAAGGCCCCACCGTAAATGCCACCCAGCACCACCACAGGAGACAACAAGGCCCACTTGCCACGCGTGATGGCCTGCAACATCTCCTGCGGGTTGGCCTTGTCCATTCGGGGGACCTTGTTGCGGGCTGCATGCGCGTAACACACCACCAGCAAGCCCAGCGCAATCGCCAGCCCCGGCACGATGCCCGAGAGGAACAAACGGCCGATGGACTGCTCGGCCACAATGCCCCAGATGACAAAGGCGATCGAGGGCGGAATCAGTGGCCCAAGCACCCCGGCGCTCACGGCAATAGAGGTGGCGAAGGCTTTGTCGTAGCCATGCTTGACCATGGCCGGAATCAGAATCGCGCCAATCGCCGCCGTGGTGGCTGGGGCTGATCCCGAGATGGCCGAAAAGATGAGTCCGGCCAGCAC
>VEQI01000059.1 GCA_018883305.1 Limnohabitans sp.
GTGCAGGCGATGGCACATCACCGTGCCCATGTGGCGTTGCGGGTGGTAGTACTCCCGCTCGGGAAATCCGTAGTCGATCAGAAAGGCCGCCCCCGCCGTCATGCGCTCGGCCAGGGTGCGCACAAAAGCTTCGGCTTGGGCATGCGTTTCGGTGAGGTAATCGTGCTTGCCTTCTATTTCGAGTGGTGGACGCAGCTCGGTGGTGCGATCTTGCCAGGCAAAACCGCCATTCGCCGCCGTCACCACCCCGCGCTCGTGCCACACGCCTTGGCCACGCCACAGCAATTGCACCGGCATGGCATCGAGCACCTCGTTGCCCACCACCACCCCCGCAAAACGCTCGGGCAATTCCGACACCCATTGCACTTGCTCGCCAAACGGCTGCAGGGTGACACGTTGGCGCGCCTGCAAGTCCTCCGACAAATCCACCATGGTGTAGCGGCGCACCCGTGAGCCCAAGGTGGACAGCAACTGGTGGGCCAAGGCCCCGGTGCCCGCCCCGAACTCCCAGACCTCATCGGTGCCACTGACCGTCAGCGCCTCATCGACCGAGCGAGCCAGCGTGCGGCCAAACCAGGGCGAGAGCTCAGGCGCAGTGACAAAGTCGCTGCCACCTTGCGGGGTGGTCCCCAGCTTGGGCAAGCCCCCCGAGTAGTACCCCATACCTGGCGCGTACAGCGCCATGGCCATGAAGCGATCAAACCCGATCCACCCCCCGGATTGGGCAATGGCACGGTGCAAGAGGGTGTGGAGCGCAGACATCCGGGGATTTTCGCTGACAATCACCCCATGGCTTGGACCTTGATTACCGGCGGCGCGACCCGCCTTGGACGTGAGATCGCACTGGCTTTCACGCAGGCAGGCTGGGGCGTGGCATGTCACTACCGGCATTCGCAGGATGCCGCCCAGCAATTGTGCGAATCCATCCGCGCCCAGGGTGGCTTGGCCATGGCCGTGCAAGGCGACTTGGAAGACGAGGCCAGTTGCCAACAGCTATTCAACGCCACGGTTCGCGAAATCGGCACGGACCTGCAGTGTGTGGTCAACAACGCTTCTCTCTTCGAGCCCGACGAGGCTCGTCACATGAACGAAGCCCAGGCCCTGCAACAACTGCAGGTCAACCTGATGGCGCCACTGCGACTGAGCCGATGGCTGGCACAGTTGCATGAAACGCCCACAGCCCCGGCACAGCCCAGCGGCCAGGCCAGCGTGATCCATGTGCTGGATCAGAAGGTGTTCAACCTCAACCCGGATTACTTCAGCTACACCCTCAGCAAGCTGGCGCTGGAACGCGCCGTGAGCCTGCAGGCGCAGGCGCTGGCACCCACGCTGCGTGTCAATGGTGTGGCGCCGGGCCTGATGTATCTCAGCGGCCCGCAGTCGCAGGACAACTTTGACAAAGCCAGTCAGGCCAACCTGATGCGCCGCCCCCTCAACCCCCGCCATGTGGCCGACAGCGTGGTGTTCCTGGCGAACAATGCAGGCATCACAGGCACCACCCTGCGGGTGGACAACGGGCAACATCTGGTGCCTTCACCCCGCGACATCATGTTCGTGACGGAGGCCGTGATGAACGGAGGTTCGCCATGAATCCGCAAGATCTGCTGCGTCACCATCGACGCCTGTTCCTGCAAGGCTTGTGCGTGCCGGTACACATCGGCATTCACGACTTTGAGCAAGCGGCCCCGCAACGCATCGTGTTCGACATCGAGTTGTACGTGCCGCTGCGCCACACCACGCCCTCGCAGGACGATATTCAGGAGGTGGTGGATTACGACTTTGTGCGCCAGGTCGTGCAGGCTCGCGTGGCACAAGGCCACATCAACTTGCAGGAAACCCTGGGGGACGACATCTTGAGCGCGCTGTTGGCCCACCCTGGCGTGGCCGCAGCCAGTGTCTCCACCCGCAAACCCGATGTCTACCCCGATTGTGAAGCCGTGGGCGTTCAGACCTTTCGCATGAAACCCGGTGTCGGGGAAGGATAACCATGGCCGCCAAAGGCACCCAGATTCTCACCCTCACCGGCCTGCGCTTTGACGCCAACCTGGGTATCCTCGAGCACGAAAAAAGCCACCCTCAACCAATTCAGGTGGACGCCGAGCTGAACCTGGGCACCCAACCCCTGCTGCCCCATGATGACGACATCACGCACGTGCTGGACTACCGCAAGGTGCGTCAGATCATCATCAGCGAATGCACCGCCGAACATGTCAATCTGCTCGAAACGCTGATTGGCAAACTGGCGCACCGCCTCATGCAGTTGCATGGCGTGCTGGGCGTGCGAGTGAAGATCGCCAAGCTGGAGATCTTCTCAGATTGCGAAGTGGCCATCCGGGTAGAAACTGGCCAGTGGTGACGGCTGGGCGCCAACTCAAGCCACCGGCCCTAGCAGAACGGAAGGCTTAGTCCAGTCGGATGTTGGCGGCTTTCACCACCTGACCATAGCGGCTCAAATCACGCCGGAGTTGTTCGGTGAACTGCTCCGGGGTGCCCGGGGTGGCATCGATGCCCAGGGTCTGCAATTTATCTTTCACCACGGGATCGTTCAGGACAGCATTCAGCTCGGTATTCAAGCGCTGAATCACCGCGGCTGGTGTCTTGGCAGGCGCCAGCACACCCACCCAGGAATTCACCACAAAATCCTGCACACCCCCTTCAATGAAGGTTGGCACGTCAGGCAATGCAGGCGTGCGCTGCGCACTGGACACGGCCACCGCGCGGAGTTTGCCCGACTTCACATGGCCATGCGCCCCCGCCACGGCGGGGTAGACCAACGGAATGCTGCCACCCAGCACATCCGTCATGGCCTGCCCACCGCCTTTGTAAGGCACATGGGTCAGTTGCGCCCCGGTGCGCTGCGCCAGCAACTCGCCGGCGATGTGTGGGGTGCCCCCGGTCCCGGACGTGCCGTAAGACAGTCCGCCCGCCTGGCTCTTGGACAAGGCGATCACTTCCGGCAGGGTTTTCGCGGACAGCCCCGGATGCGCCACCAGGATCAGCACCGCATCGCCAATCTTGCCCACGGCGGCAAAGTCCTTCAGGGTATCGAACGGGACCTTGGCAAACACGTGCGGGTTGATCACCATCGTGCCATCAAAGCCCAACACCAGCGTGTAGCCGTCTGGCGTGGCTTGCGCCACCAAACTGGTCCCAATGTTGCCCGACGCACCCGGTTTATTGTCAATGACCACTTGCTGCCCCAGCCGCTTGCTGAGGTGCTCGGCAATCAGGCGCCCGCTGGTGTCGGTCACGCCGCCTGGTGTGAAGGGCACCACCAGACGAATGGGTTTGGTCGGCCAGGGTTCCTGTGCCCAGGCGCCCAACACCATGCAGGCCATCATCAGGCTGCACCAGGCTTGACGCCAGCCACGTTTGAACAGGGACAGATTCATGACAACTCCTCAAGTCTCGACATAGCGTTTTTCAAAGGCCCACACGTCTTCAAATCCCATCAGGCGGGTCAGGTCCGCAAACGGCATCAGGGGGACCTGCGTGGCGGTGGAGGAGCCATGCTGCTGAAAGCCCTCGTACACCGTCTTCATGGCCTGCACCGCTGCCAGCATGGCCGTGATGGGGAAGATCGCCAACTTGTAACCGATGGACTCCAGGTCCTGACGGCTCAGCACCGGCGTGCGACCACCTTCCACCATGTTGGCCAGCAAGGGCTGATGGAATGTACGACCAATGGTGCGCATCTCCTCCTCCGACTCCGGGGATTCGACGAACAAAATGTCGGCACCCGCCTTGGCATAGGCCTCGGCGCGGCGCAGCGCCTCGTCCAGTCCCAGGGTGGTGCGGGCGTCGGTGCGGGCGATGATGAGAAAGTCCTTGGATCGACGAGCGTCCGCGGCCACGCGGATTTTGCGCACCATGTCCTCCATGGGAATCACGCGCCGCCCGGGCGTGTGTCCGCATTTCTTGGGAAACTCCTGGTCTTCCAATTGGATGGCGGCAGCACCTGCGGCTTCATAACCTTGAACCGTATGCCGCACATTAAGCAGTCCACCGTACCCCGTGTCGCCATCGGCAATCAGTGGCGTGCGAGCCATGCCCGCCATGGCGCTCACCCGACCAACCATATCGGCATAGGTGGCCAGCCCTGCATCCGGCAGCCCCATGTGTGAGGCCACCGTGCCAAAGCCGGTCATGTACAAGGCATCGAATCCAAAGGTATCGGCCAGTCGCAGCGACACCATGTCAAAGACACCGGGCGCGATGACCAAGCCGGGCTGGGAGAGACGATCTTTAAGAGAGTGAGCGCTCATTTTTTGAAAATTGGTGAGAAAAGCCTAGATAAAGCACCCTGCATAGGCCTCAGCCTTCAGGGACAATGGCGCATTACACCCCAGGACCGCCCCTGCGACAATACAGCCCATGACAACCGCCGCCACCCTTCAGCGCGAAACGCACAAACTTGAAAAACGCCTGTGCCGTCAGGTGGGACAGGCCGTGGTGGACTACAACATGATCGAGGCCGGCGACCGGGTGATGGTGTGCCTCTCGGGTGGCAAGGACAGCTACACCCTGCTGGATATCCTGCAAAAGCTGCGGCAACGCGCCCCGGTGGATTTCGAGCTGATCGCGGTCAACCTGGACCAGAAACAGCCAGGCTTTCCGGCGCACATCCTGCCGGATTACTTGTCGAAGCTGGACATCCCGTTTCACATCGAGAACCAGGACACCTATTCCATCGTCAAGGACAAAATCCCAGAGGGCAAGACCATGTGCAGCCTGTGCTCGCGCCTGCGCCGTGGCATCTTGTACCGAGTGGCCGACGAACTGGGCGCCACCAAAATTGCCCTCGGCCACCACCGGGACGACATCCTCCAGACCTTCTTTCTCAACATGTTTTTTGGTGGGAAACTCAAGGGCATGCCGCCCAAGCTGCAAAGCGACGACGGACGCCATCTGGTCATCCGACCGCTGGCTTATGTGGCGGAGAAAGACATTGTTCGCTGGGCCGAGCATCGGGCATTTCCCATCATTCCCTGCACGTTGTGCGGCAGCCAGGAAAACCTGCAGCGCAAACAGGTGGGTGACATGCTGAGGGCGTGGGACAAACAGTATCCTGGACGGCTGGACAACATGGCCAACGCACTGCAACACATCGTGCCCTCGCACCTGATGGACCGTGCAGCCTTTGGCTTTGCCTCGCTGATGGCTGATGGCACGCCCATTCCCGAAGGGGATCTGGCCTTTGACACCCCACCGCTGCCCAGCAGCTTTCCCCTACCTCTCACCGTCGCTTGACGAGGTTGCTCAACATGCAGTGGTTCGTGATTCACACCAAACCGCGCCAGGAACAGCGCGCCCTTGAAAACCTGCAACGACAGGGCTTCAGTGTGTGGCTGCCCACCATTGACGTGGAGAAGGTTCGCCGCGGCAAGCTCACCCATGTGATCGAGCCCATGTTCAGCCGCTATCTTTTCATACAGCTGGACAAAACCCAGAGCAACTGGTCCCCCATCCGCTCCACGCTGGGTGTCAGCAAGCTGGTGAGCTTTGGCAATGTCCCGGCCGTGGTGCCCGATACCCTTATCGAATCTTTACGTCAAGTCAGCGGCGCCCAGCAAGAATTGCTGCTCAAGGAGGGTGATGCGGTCCGTTTCGTCAGCGGCCCTCTGCAAGGCCTGGAAGGCATTTTGCAGCAGCGCGATGGGGAGCTGCGCGCCATGGTCTTGATCGAATTGATCAGTCAGCCGCAGCGGATCAACGCGCAACTGTCCGATCTCAGACCATTGGCAAATTGATTAGAATCATGTAATTGTGATTTAGGCGACATTTCATCCATTCATGTCTGCATTTCCTCGACACTTGGCCATCATCATGGATGGCAATGGCCGTTGGGCCAAAAAACGCCTCTTGCCACGCCAGGCGGGACATCTCATGGGCGCCAATGGCCTCAAACGCATTGTCAAAGCGTGCGCCGGTCACGACATCAAATACCTCACGATCTTTGCATTCAGCACCGAGAACTGGCGTCGTCCCCCAGAGGAAGTCTCGGCCCTGATGTCTCTGTTCATCCAGTACCTCACGCGCGAGGTCAAGGACATGGCTGAACAGGGCGTTCGACTGCGCATCATCGGCAACCGCGAAGCCTTCGACCCCCCACTGCAACGCCTGATCGAGCAGGCGGAGTCGGTCACCGCCCACAACACGCGAATCAACCTCACGGTCGCTGCCAACTACGGCGGCCAGTGGGACATCCTTCACGCAGCCCAGACCTGGAGCCAGGCCCATCCGGGGCAACCGCTGACTGCCATGACAGAGCACGACCTGGCCGCTCATCTCAGCACAGCAGGCATGCCTGATCCGGACTTGTTGATTCGCACAGGCGGCGAGTCCCGGATCAGCAACTTTTTGCTCTGGCAAATGGCCTATGCGGAGTTCTACTTCACAGATATCCTGTGGCCTGACTTCGACGAAGCCGCCCTGGATCAAGCCTTGACCTGGTATGGCAGTCGCGTCCGCCGCTTTGGCAAGACGGACGAACAGGTTCTGGGCGAGTCCGTCTGACGCCCTTACCCCGACTGGCCTGGCGCTCAGGCGGGTGTCTTGGAGGTCGTGTCCGAGGCGGCAGCGTTGGCCATCCGATATTGAAACACGGCCTCACCCAGCCCCACTGACAGGCACAGGCCAAAAAATGACGCTTGAAAAATCAGGGCCGTCACTTCGGTACTCAAGCCCGCCAACCCCTGGTGTAACAGCACGATCCAGACAAACCACAAGGTAGGCTTGAGCAAGGGCGTCAACCAGCCAGCGCTCAAGCGACGTGAACACAACCACGGCACCAGAAACAAACCGATGCTGCTCACCAATCCCCAGACGCCGGAGCGCACCGTGCTGGTCATGATCTCGCTGTGAAACCCGTGGGCGGCGAATTCACGGGTGAACTGCGAGGCAAACACAGTCAACGCCGGTGAATCCATCAGCACACGCCAACCCAGGTCACCCCAACCACCCAAGGGGCTTTGGAGAAAATAAAACCAGCCCATGCGCCACAAGGAAATGCGGATTTGTGTGGAGCCATCCGGGTTCATGCTTTGCCAGTGATAACTCAGCGCCTCAGGCACCGTTTCCGACAGTCGCGAAACAAAAAGCGGATTCATCAGCACCAACACCGCCAGCAAGGCCAGGCCCACGGCACCACCCAGCAACCAGCGACGCGGTTGAGCCGCATGCCGAACTGCCAGCATCATCCCCAGTGCCGCCAGCACGGGCACACTCAACCATCCCGTCTTGCTGCCACTGGTCACTGAGAGGAACACGCCACAAGCCACACTGACCACCACGCCCACTTGGGCCAGGCGGCTGCGGCCTTTGAATAACCACAAACCCGCCAAACTCAGCAAGGCGAACATCAGACAGAGGCTGCCAAAGCTCAGCGGATCGACAAAGCGAGTGGTGTAGCGCCCCCCCTCCCAGGCCACAGGCCACATCACCCGGTAAAAGCAGGTCCACACCAGCGTCAGCGGCAAGATCACCTTGAGCCAGCTGGCCACCACCGGGGTGGCATCACGCCGATGCAGCCACCCTTGGGAGACAGCCAGAAAAATGGGGACACACAACAAGATGCGCAAAGGCGGGTCAAAGTTCCCCAAGAAAAATTCACCCCGAAAAGCCTGTCCTAGACCCACAGCGATGATCGGCCCGGCCATCGACCAGGCAGCCCAGCGTCGCCAGGGGATCACCGGCTCTGCCGGCAAGGGGCGCGTGTCCCGGTGGCGAGCGAGCCACACCATGGCCGCGATGGCGGTGAAGAACACGGCCGCGCTGATCCAGTGTTTCACGGTGAGCATGAACACGGGCGCGATCAACACCACGGTGCGAAAGCTCAGCCAGTCCCGTGCTGAAAACGCTTTCATGGTGTCAAAGCCAGACAAAGGCTTGGTCCTGCCGAACGCCATGCAGGGTCTTGCCGTGCGCCGCCAACTCCGATTGACGCCACTGCCGCAAAGACTGCTTGAGGCGATGCCGGTAAAGCTTGCGTTCGATCCAGCTCTGATTCAGCAGTTGACGGTCCTTGACCTTTACCAGCACGTCCCGCGAGGGAATGCCTAGCGCCATTTTCATGTATTCCTGGGTCACACTGCCAAAGTGGTGGATCCACACATGCCCCGTGGTGGCATGCGCGACGCCGGCCTTGCGCAGGTCATGAAAGAAGATGCCATCCTCAAATCCCAACAACTTGGGCGTGACTCGAAAGAATCCGATCTCCATGAACACCGACCAGTGCACCAACAGGCAGATCAGGTTGGCGGAGGGTTGGCGCACCACCTCGGACATGGATTGCTGGGCCTCTTGGGCAAAGGCATCAAAGTCATAGTCGAGCTGACCGTCCACACGTGCCGGCGACAGCACCCGCAGGTTGTGCGTGCGTGCAAAGTTGATCAAGCGCTCTGCAAAACCGTCCGTCACCACGATGTCGTTGTTCATCACGATGGTCCACTCGGACTGTCTGGCCAGAATGCCCTGATCCCAGGCAGCCCCACAGGACAGGTTGTCCCGGTTCAGAATGGCTTGTCCCAGAGGGGCTGACTGCAAGTATTCGCGCGTGCCATCGGTTGAGCCGTTGTCCACGGCAATGATCTGTTCGGGACGGGTGCCGGACTTGAGCAAACTGTCCAGGCACTGGCGCGTGTAATCCAGACAGTTGTAGGTGGCGAAGGTAATGGTGTAGTCCATGAAGCCCCTTGTGAATGCGGCCCATTATATTTTCGGAGTTGCCCTGCCCAAGCATGTCAAGTGATGCATGTACGGCAGTCATGCACCGCCCCACGCCCCCGGACCGCTTCACAAACGACGAGCCGGACGTGCACCATTGGGCATGCCTCTCACACCCCACACCTTTCCCTCAGCACCCGTGCTGCCTTATGACGCTGCCTTTCGTTCGCAACTGCGCACCGGCGACTTGCTGCTGTGCAGCGGCCGCGGCGTGTTCTCGGAGTTGATTCAGCAGGCCACCGACAGCCTGTGGAGTCATGTGGCGCTGATTGTTCGACTGGACGAGCTTGATCGGGTCATGCTTTTTGAAAGCCTGGAAACCTACGGTGTGCGCACCGTGCCGCTGTCACGGTACCTACAGGATGAAGACCCACAAGGACACCCGTACCCTGGTGGATTGGTGGTGGTCCGGCACCGCACATTGGCACGCGAATGCTCGCCACAGGCGTTACGCCGCATGTTGCAATTCGCGGTGGATCAATTCGGGCGTGCTTACAACCGGCAGGAAATCGTGCGCATCGCAGCGCGCTTGCTGGCGGGCGCCTTGCATCCGGGCCGACGAGAACTCAAAGCCCCCGGGCAGCGTGAGTATCTGTGCTCGGAGTATGTGGCGGCCTGTCTGGCGCAGGCCGGCGTCCCCCTCATGCAAGGTACGCGCGGCTATGTCACGCCGGCAGATTTTGCTGACCCTGGTCTGACCGAACTGATTGGGGTGCTTAAACCCTTGCTCTGAACACCCCTGGCCCCACGCCACGAGCCAATCTGATTGCCCAGGAAAGGAGACTTTGCGGCGACGACCGCTACATCGCCAGGGCGCCTTCTATAATCAAACGGTGCTACTGTTTGATTACTGGGCTACCACCCCTTTTTGTTCCACGACTACGAGTACCCCCTCTTGAAACGCGAATCCCATCATCACAACCACGCTGGCCGGCATGAGCGCAGCCAGGAATGTATTGCCCTGGTCGACGGCCGTTATCTCAACTGGCTGCTGGCCACCGACCAGGAAGCCAGCGCCGACGACAAACTGAATCGACACGCCTTGCACGGCGTTTTCATGGCCCTGATGCAACAGTGGGGCCTGCAGTGCGAGCTGCGCCGAATCTATTGGTACACCGATCAACACGACGGCCAGTACCCCAACGACCAAGTGGCCCGCCGTGTGATTCCTCACCAGCAAGACAGCGGCGCCTCTCTTTTGCGCACCATCAGCTCGGACCTGACCCAGCTGGTGAGCAACCACGCCTGTGAGCACATTCTGCTGGTCAGCGATGACGAGCGTCTCACCCCATTGATTGACCAGGCCCAGTTGCACGGCGTGAGCATGCATTTGGTCACGGATGAGTCTGCACGCAACCTGTCCAAACTGGCGGAAACGGACCCAGGCTGGGCCCGCATGCTTGAACAAGCGGACCGACGCATCGTGATGCACGCCCAGGCCGTTCGCGATTTGCTGGGCGGGCGTCATGCCACCGCTGACCAGGCCACGCCGACTGGCTTTGGTCCGGAAGCGGAAGCGCCGGACCCGGAGCTCGTTCGTGAAAAGCTTCAGGAAGTGGTGCAAGCCTGGTGGTCCGAGGAACCGGAAGACATCCGACTGGATCTGCGTGAAGAACTGCAAGACAGCCGAGGCATTCCCCAGGAAGTGGACCGTCACTTGCTGCTGCAGGTGCGCAAGGCGCTGGAGCGCACCTTGAGCTTCCAGGAGAAAAAATTGTTGCGTGACATGGTTCGCGCCGTCGTGCTGGAGAAAGCAGACCAAGTCTGATCTTTGCTCGTTGACATCCACCGCATCATGACTCTGCTTGTCACAGGCTGCGCCGGCTTCATCGGCAGCAATTTTGTCCACACGGCCCTGGCCGCCAGTGATGAAACCCTCGTCAATCTGGACAAACTCACCTACGCGGGCAATCTGACCAACCTGGCCAGCCTGCGCCATGATCCGCGTCATGTGTTTGTCCAGGGCGATATCGGCGATCGTGCCCTGGTGGAGCAGTTGCTGCGTGAGCATCGTCCCCGCGCGGTGGTGAACTTTGCGGCGGAGTCGCATGTCGACCGCTCCATCCATGGGCCGGGCGAATTCATTCAGACCAACGTGGTGGGCACCTTCCAGCTACTGGAAGCCGTGCGCGGTTATTGGCAGGCCTTGCCTGAAAATGAACAAGCGACATTCCGCTTTGTGCATGTCAGCACCGACGAGGTCTACGGCACGCTGTCCCCTACGGACCCCCCGTTTGCCGAAACCCACCCCTACGAGCCCAACAGCCCATACTCGGCCAGCAAGGCTGCCAGCGACCATCTGGTGCGCGCCTGGCATCACACCTATGGCCTGCCGGTGCTGACCACCAACTGCAGCAACAACTACGGTCCCTACCATTTCCCAGAAAAACTCATTCCACTAGTGATTCACAACGCCCTGGCAGGCAAGCCCCTGCCCATTTATGGCGATGGACAGCAGGTGCGTGACTGGCTCTACGTGGAAGATCACTGTCGAGCCATCCTGCGGGTGTTGCAGGCCGGCCGGGTTGGTGAAACCTACAACATCGGTGGCTGGAACGAGAAACCCAATCTGGACGTGGTGAACACCATTTGCCAGCGGCTTGATGCCGTGCGCCCACGCGCGGATGGTGCCAGCTATGCCAGCCAGATCACCTATGTGAAAGACCGTCCCGGTCACGACCGACGTTACGCCATCGACGCGCGCAAGATCGAGCAGGAGCTGGGCTGGAAGCCGCAAGAAACCTTCGAGTCCGGCATCACCAAGACCATTGACTGGTACCTGGCCAACGCCCAATGGGTGGCGGATGTCACCAGCGGTCAATATCGCCAGTGGGTCAATACCCAGTATGGCTAAAGCAAGCACGCTGGCGCTGCTGGGCGCAAGCGGTCAGGTGGGCCATGAATGGCTGCGCTTGCTGAAGCAAGACGCCAGTCACGCCTTGCAGGTGCTGGCGCCCACGCATCAGTCGCTGGACCTCGCCCAGCCTGATGCGGTCAGGGCCTGGTTGCAAATGCATCAGCCCGAACTGATCGTCAATGCCGCCGCCTACACCGCCGTTGACAAAGCCGAATCCGACCCGTCAACCGCCCACGCGGTCAACGCCGTTCTGCCAACGGTGCTGGCGCAATACGCCCAACAGCATGGCGCCCGTTTGCTCCACTACTCCACCGACTATGTCTTTGATGGCAGCGGAACCCATCCCCATCGGGAAACTGAACCGGTGCATCCCTTGTCCGTCTACGGCCAAACCAAGGCGGACGGCGAGGTGGGCATCCAGCAGCATCTGACCCGATACCTCATCCTGCGTACCAGTTGGGTCATGGGCGTACATGGGGGAAACTTTCTCAAAACCATGCTGAAACTGGCCGCTGAACGCGAACAGTTGCGTGTGGTGGCCGACCAAGTGGGTGTGCCCACGCCGGCGCGCTTGCTGGCGCGCATGGGGTGGCTTGCGCTTGAACGTTGTCGTCAGGCAGATGTGGCCGCTTCGTCGCCCTCGCCCTGGGGGCTGTATCACCTGGCACCTCGCGGGGAAACCACCTGGTGTGACTACGCCCGTCTGGTGCTGACCGAAGCCCAGGCGCGAGGCTGGTCGTTGAAAGCCGGACCGCAACAGGTCACGCCCATCACCACCGCCGAATTCCCCACCCCGGCACGACGCCCTGCCAACTCCCGGCTGGACGTGTCGCGCTTCGAGCAAACCTTTGACGTTGTCTTGCCCCCCTGGGAAG
>VEQI01000399.1 GCA_018883305.1 Limnohabitans sp.
AGGCAAAGGTGCACAGCGCCACATGGTTGGGGAGATGGAACTGCAGCGCGCACAACACCAAGAAGTTCAGCAGCAATGCCAGTTCGTGATACAAAAGCGCCTGCACCGCCAGGGAAAAGCGACGCCAACCTTGCGCATCCGGCTCCTGGGCAACACGACGTGGTCCGGTCACCCAACCGGATAGAAAAGCCAGTTCATGCCAACTCCACATGACGATGACGCTGATAAAGCCCACGTAATCGGCTGCCACCGAGAGTTCACGCATACTCCAACTTGTGCTCACCAGGCTCACCATCAGCAGCATCGTCAAGCCGCTCATGCTGAGCCGAAACAGGTGAGGCGGACGGCGAACCAGCCACAGAATGACCCCGGTGCCCAGCCACCAGCTGACCACGGCAACCAGTACCGCCAGCGTCACCGGTGACACAAGATCATCCAGGGTAGTCATCATCGCGCGTCACCAGGTAGGCTGTACACGCATGTCTTGCGGCAGGGCTCGATGTTTGACCGGAACGAAGAACAACCGGGTAAAGGTGGTCACGGCGCGCACAACGCACCACCCATGCTTGATCTGCCCCCACACGCCGCCTTGCTGTTTGGCCTTGGCATCCGCCACAGCAATGTCCACCAGACGCGTCATGCAGGCCTGAAAGACCGGATGCTCGATATCGACCTCCACCGGAAACACCTGACGGGAAATGTCCGATGTGATGCGAAAGACTTCGTAGTCGTAGCCCGTGGAATCGAGTCCCATGGCTTCGTGCATCAGGGGCCGTGTGTGGTCGCGCACATACATCGTGGCGTACACGGCCAGGATAAAAAACCGGATCCATAACAGGTTGAATCCTCGAAGCAGGTGAGGATGCGCGCGCATCATCAGCGCAAACGATTCGCCGTGACGGAATTCATCGTTACACCAGCGCTCGAACCAGCGGAAGATCGGGTGGAACCGTTTGTCGGGATGACGTTCGAGTTGACGGAAGATGGTGATGTAACGGGCGTAGCCAATTTTTTCAGACAAATAGGTGGCGTAGTAAATGTATTTGGGTTTGAAAAAGGTATAAGACTTGGTCTTTTTCAGGGAGCCCAGATCGATGCCCAAGTTAAAGTCTTTCAGCGACTGGTTGATAAACCCGGCGTGACGAGACTCATCACGCGCCATGTAGGTCATCAACTGCTTCACATCGGGATTAGTCACGTTTTTGCGTATCTCGTTGTAGAGAATGCAGCCCGAAAATTCCGACGTCAGGGAGCTGATCAGAAAATCCAGGAACTCCTGTCGCAATTCGGGGCTCAGTTGAGGCATCAGTTGACGGACTTCTTCAGCAAACGCGCCATCGCGCTGGAAGTGATCGTGGTTGTTGTCGCCCTCGTACTCCCGCATCATGGCGTCCCACTCGGCGCGAACCGGTGACATGTCCAGCCGATCCAAGGCGGCGAAATCGGTGGTGTAAAACCGTGGCGTCAGCACGGTGCTGCGAACGGCCTTGGCGTTGGCTTCTTCGGCGCTTTCCACGGTGCCGATCAACAACTCCACGTGATCAAAGTCAAGCGAGGTGGAGGTCATGGGGTGTCTCCTTGAGAAGAGGAAGAAATGACGAGGGGTAGTCTGCGCAACGGCTGAAACAGGGCCAGTTGGCTGGGGCCGAAGGAATCCAACGGAATACGCGTATCGGTGGTCGGGTCTCGTAACGACAGTCGGCCATCGCTGTGCTCTTGCAGCACAAAGGGTTGTACGGCACCCAGTTCGCGACGTTTGCGCTCACGGATCAACGCGCGCAAACTGCCGCGAACAAATCCTTGCTCGCCCTCAAATCGGGCCACTTCACGGCTGGTGCTGGCGTCGATCACCAACACGGCGCCGCTGCTGTGGTCTTGAAAATGCAGTGCGCGTGTCCACACCACAGGGGCATCGTGCCCCACCTGCGTCCAGCCACCCCAGCGTGCCGCCGCGATCACCAGGAATGAGCAAGTCACCAGCAGCGCCAGCAACCACAGCGGCTTGCTGGACGACGAGGGCGCATGATGAACACTCATGACATCTGAACGGGCCATTGCCCGTGTCCGATCGTGAGGTCTGACTGCACCACCACGTCTCCGCGCTGAATACACGCTTGCGGGTTCTCAGCGGTCCAGGCCTGCATGAACAAGCCGGCCAGCTGCTGCACATCGGCCACACACCGCAATGCAGGTTGCGGATGACGCAGGGTCCACGCCTTCGCATGGGGCCACAAATGCAACCACCCCACTCGCCGGGGGCCTTTGAGTCCGAGGGACAAGTCTCCGGCGCCGTTTTGAAGGCGCCGAACGCCGGCAGAGTCAATTTGCTTGAGTGGAATATTCAAGGTGATGGTGAGCACCATGCCGATACGCATCACCACGCGGCGATTGGTCAAGGTGTAGAGCGTGTTGCGGGCGGCATACCAGGCCACACCAGCCAGCAGCAGCAGGCACACACCCGCCAAACTCGCACTCAGCGCCACGGATGGCCACACCGAAATGTCTGATTCGCCCGAGAGATACACCGCCTGCAGCGCCATCATCAAACCGAAATACATCAGGAGTTTTCGGGTGTGCAAGGCATACACCGCGAGCAAATAGGCAGAAGGCGCACCTTGCCACAGCACGCGCTCGTTCACGGGCAACGACTCGGGCAGGCCCGGTGCCGCCTCAAATTCATGCTCGTGATAGGGGTTCAAAATATCGGCTCCTGACGATGTGGCGTGGCGTACAAAGTACCTGCGCCGTAGTAAGCCGACACCTTCTCCTCCTCCAGCAACGTGATTTGATCCGCGCGCCGCAAGGCAGGCACCCCACCAAAC
>VEQI01000060.1 GCA_018883305.1 Limnohabitans sp.
GGTTTATCTGGCGGTGACACTGCTGTATTTCATTTCTGCTTTCAGCATCAACCGCATCATGCTGATGGTGGAAAACAGAATACGCGTTCCCGGCTATGTCGGAGGTGGCAAATAATGACCTACGATTTTTCTTTCGTAAATTGGGGCGTGGTCACCGGCTTTTTGCTCAAGGGCTTTGTGTTCTCCCTGCAACTGACAGTGGTGGCCATGCTGGGCGGCATCCTGTTCGGTACCTTGCTGGCGCTGATGCGCCTTTCCGGAAAACCGTGGCTGGTGCTGCCAGCCTCCGGTTATGTGAACACCATGCGCTCCATTCCGCTGGTGATGGTGATTCTGTGGTTTTACTTGCTCATCCCCTTTTTGATTGGCAAACCGATTGGTGCGGAGATGTCGGCGGTGATCACCTTCATCGCGTTTGAAGCGGCTTACTTCAGCGAGATCATGCGTGCAGGCATTCAGTCCATTCCGCGTGGTCAGGTGTTTGCGGGTCAGGCCCTGGGCATGACGTATGCCCAAAACATGCGGCTCATCATCTTGCCGCAAGCGTTTCGAAACATGTTGCCGGTGTTGTTGACGCAAACCATCATCTTGTTTCAAGACACTTCGCTGGTGTATGCCATCGGCGCGTATGACTTGCTCAAGGGCTTTGCCAATGCCGGCAAGATTTATGGTCGCCCCGAGGAAGCCTATTTGCTGGCGGCAGCCGTGTATTTTGTGATTTGTTTTGCCTTGTCCTGGGGCGTCAAGCGTCTGCAGGCCCGAATTGCCATCGTGCGTTGAGCGCGGGCCGGAGAATCCTCATGATTGAAATCAAGCATGTGTCCAAATGGTATGGCCCGGTGCAGGTGCTCAACGACTGCTCTGTCAGCATCAACAAGGGCGATGTGGTGGTGGTGTGCGGTCCCTCCGGGTCGGGCAAGTCCACGCTCATCAAGACCGTCAATGGCCTGGAGCCTTTTCAGCAAGGCGAGATCTTTGTGGATGGCGTGCCTTTGCACGCACCGACCACTGACCTGCCGAAGTTACGTTCGCGCGTGGGCATGGTGTTCCAGCACTTTGAGCTGTTTCCGCATTTGTCGGTGACGGAAAACCTGACCATTGCCCAGGTGAAGGTGCTGGGTCGCTCCATCGATGAAGCCACGGCCCGTGGCCTGAAGATGCTGGACCGCGTGGGCCTGATGGCGCACAAGGACAAATTTCCCGGGCAGCTCTCTGGCGGTCAGCAGCAGCGCGTGGCGATTGCCCGGGCCTTGTCCATGGATCCGGTGGTGATGCTGTTTGATGAGCCCACCTCGGCGCTGGACCCTGAAATGGTGGGTGAGGTGCTGGAGGTGATGGTGCAGCTGGCGCAAGAAGGCATGACCATGATGTGCGTTACCCATGAAATGGGTTTTGCTCGCCAGGTGGCCAGCCGTGTGATCTTCATCGACGTGGGCGGCCGCATCCTGGAGGACTGCTCCAAGGACGAGTTCTTCGGTCACCCGGAAAACCGTCAGCCACGCACCAAGGAATTTCTCTCGAAAATCCTTCAGCACTGAGGCTCAGTCCACCTTGCCGATGCGGCGTATCGCCGCGCTGATGCGCTCTGAATCCTGCTGCAAAAACGCCTGGAAGGCCGGGCCGTCACGCACGTCCAGCGGGGCGCCCAGGCGTCCCATGTACTGCACGAATTCGGCATCCGCGGCGGCACGCGCCACATCGCGACGCAACTGCTGCACCATGGCCTCATCCGTTTTGGCGGAAGCGAACAGGCCCACCCACAGATAAAACTCGGCGCCTTGATAGCCTAACTCCTTGGCGGTGGGCACATCGGGCAGCAAGGGATGGCGGGACACGCCGGTGGTGACCAGGGCGCGCAATTCACCGGCCTTGATCTGCGGCGCCAAGACAGCCGGCGCACCAGCGGTGGTGGCCACGACATTGCCCAGCACAGCGGTCAGGGCGGGTCCGCCACCCGAGTAAGGAATGTGTCGCAGCTTGATGCCCGCAGAATGCGCCAGCATCTCAATGGGCAGATGCACCGCGCTGTAGGCGCCCGAGGAAGAGTAGGCGATGGTGTCAGGACGACGCTTGGCATCGGTCACGAAGTCGTCATAGGTTTTCCAGGGCGAGTCGGCCTTTACCACCAGCACCAGCGGATCGGCCACGATCAGGGACAGGGGCACGAAGTGGCTGCGATCATGTGCCGAGGTGCGACCAAACTGACGCTCCGATTCCGGCAGCGTGTTGATGAAGGGGTGTGCTGCCAGCAAGGTGTAGCCATCGGCCGGTGCATTGGCCACCGTGGCCATGCCTACGGCGCCACCCGCGCCGGGCTTGGTGTTGATTACCACCGGTTGCTTCCAGAGCTTGAACAACGATTGCGCCATCGCACGCCCGGTCTGGTCCACCACCCCACCGGGCGGGAAGGGCACGACCAGTTGCACGGGTCGGCTGGGGAAGGTGTTGGCAGTTTGCGCCCAGCTAGTGGGCAGGCCAGACATGGCCAGCGCAGAGCCCGTGACGAATTGGCGACGAGACAACGAAGAGGGCATGGAAATACTCCAGTCAACAAATCAAGACATGGCCTGCACGATGCGATCGAACTGCAGCGGCAGATCACGCACCCGCACACCCAAGGCATGGTGCACCGCATTGCCAATGGCCGCAGCGGTGGGGCCGGTCACGCCCTCACCAACACCCAGCGAAGGTTCTTCGGGCCGAGAAAGAAGCTCGATGTCCACCCGTGGCAATTCACTGAAACGCAGAATCGGATAGCGCTCCCAGTCGGTGCTGGTAATCTGCTGTGCATCATACTGAACTTGCTCCTTCAGGACCCAACTGGTGACTTGCACAATGCCGCCTTCCAGCTGATTGAGCACGCCATCCGGATTGACAATGCACCCGCAGTCCACGGCGGCCACCACTCGCTTCACGGCCACGCGCTGCGTCAGGTCCACCTCCGCGATGACGGCCGCGTAATTGCCGATATTTTTATAACGT
The DNA here is from genome assembly GCA_018883305.1 of Limnohabitans sp. Lineage (GTDB taxonomy): Bacteria > Pseudomonadota > Gammaproteobacteria > Burkholderiales > Burkholderiaceae_C > Limnohabitans. The sequence goes on from VEQI01000060.1 coordinate 2,983, forward strand.
GCGAAGGCCAGTCCCACGCCTCGGCCTTCACCGCCCGGGGCGGTGGGGTCCCACTGTGCACGTTTCACGACAGCCTCAATCACCGCGCGCGCGCGCGGATCTGACAGGTGCCGCAGACGAAAGCTCACCGGATCTTGTCCGCTGGCCAGGGCCAGCTCGTCCATGAAGGACTCGATGGCAAACACATTCAGGTAGGCCCCCAACGCGCGCAGGGCCGAGACCCGGATGGGCATGGGGGTCAATGCATGGTTGATCACCTGCATGGCGGGCAGATCGTAATAGGGCACGGCGTTGCGCTGACTGCCCCCGCCCATGTGCAAAGGCATGTCCGCCGTGGGCATCATGGGACGCCCCTCACCCTGATGCCAGGCGGCCAGGAAACCGGGTTCAGGCCGCCGGCCCGGGCGCTGGATATGGCGATTGCCCCAGATGTGCTCCTCCCAGTTGACGATGCGTCCTTGCGCGTCCAGGCCTGCCCGCAACTGCACCACCATGGCCGGGCCTTGGGGCTCCCAGGCAAATTCATCTTCGCGCATCCACTGCACGCGTACCGGAACACCGGGCAGGGCGCGAGCCAGCAACACGGCATCAAAGCTCACATCGTCTGCTCCGTTGTGGCCGTAACACCCTGAACCCTCTGCATGGCGAGCCACCACCTGTTCGGGGGCCAGCTGGAGCAACTTGGCGATTTCATCACGCAGTGCGTGGATGGACTGTGAGGCCGACCACACTTCCAACTGCTCGTCATGCCAGCAAGCCAATCCGCATGAAGGACCAATCGAGGCGTGTGACAGATAGGGACGTGTGAACGTGGCACTGTGCTGCTCAACTGCGGCCGCCAGGTTGGGCGGATCGTCCTGCAGGGTTTCGATCTCGGCTGGTTGCTGGCGCAGGTAGTCGTGAAGCGTGTGTGCGGGCGGCAGGGCCGGACCGGCTTGCCAGTGACAGTCTTTGGCCAGGCGCTGCATGGCGCGAATGGCTTGTTCCTCGCGCTGGGCGATCACGCCCAGAAAGCTGCCGTCACGCACCACGCGGATGACACCTGGCAAGGCACGGGTGGCGGCATCATCCACCGACAGCAACACCGCGCCCACACCGGGTGGTCGCACGATGCGACCATGCACCATGCCGGGCAGCCGAATGTCATGTAAAAAAGTGCCCCCGCGCAACTTCGCCGGCAAATCCAGGCGCGGCAGCGATTGCCCCACCAGGCGGTGCTGGGCGGGGGCCTTGGGCGCCGCACGAGCGCAGGCCGGTTGTGACAGGTCCACCTGATCGGACAGTGCCCAATAGGACAAGCCCTGGTCGCGGCCAGGCACCTTGAACACCCCTCGCTCCACGATGAGTTGCTGTGGCTGGACGTGCCACTGGTTTGCAGCTGCTTGCGCAAACAGGTGACGGATTTCGGCGCAGGCCTGGCGCATGGCCTCGCCGCCTTCCTGGATCGAACGGCTGCCGGAGGTCGAGCCCTCGTTGGGGCTGCGTGACGAATCCACGGCATGAACCTCGATGCAGTGGTAGTCCACATCGAGCTCATCGGCCGCGATCTGGGCAATGGCCGAGAGAATGCCCTGGCCCAACTCCACCTTGCCCGTGAACAAACTGACACGTCCGTTGGCGTCAAACCGCACCCAGCGATTCAGCTGTGGCGTGGCGGCCAACGTGGGCGGCAGGGTCAGGTCCTTGACGGTGGGGCTGCTCATGGTGAGGTGTGCTCTCGAATCTGGGCCGCACGCTGGATGGCGCGAACAAAGCGCCAATGGGTACCGCAGCGGCACAAATGACCCTCCAGGGCCTCGATGATCTGGGCCTCGCTGGGCTGAGGCTGCGCTTGCAGCAAGGTTCGGGCGGTGATCAGAATGCCGTTGACGCAGTAACCGCATTGAACGGCCTGCTCCTGCTCAAAAGCCTGCATCAGTGCCTGCATCCACGGATCGTTCTGCAAGCCCTCCAGGGTGGTGATGTGTTTGTCTTCGCACGACCACAGCGGGGTGTCGCAAGCGGCCACAGAGCGGCCATCGATGAGGACATGACACGCGCCACATTGCCCCAGGCCGCAACCGAAGCGCGCAGCCGTGAGTCCCAGATCGTTGCGCAGGGCATAGAGCAAAGGGGTTTGTCCATCGGCAGGAACCGAATGGACATCACCATTGACGTGCAACTGTGAAGAAGTGTCTGACATCGCAAGGGCCAAGCTGTTGCAGCCGGCATTGTGTGACCAATGCCCGACAGGCCGTGTCGCCAACGCGTTAGACGAGCCAGACCCGAAGGCTCAGGTCTGGGGGCGGACACGCAGGCGCGTCAAACGGCCTCGAAACTCAGGCGCTTGACCTTGGACATGTCGGTACCCTCGATGCGAATCAGGCTGGTGGGCGCCACACGAGTGGGGGCGTGCAGATCACCTTCGTTGTACACATGGGCCACACCGGGGGTCAGCTTGTAGGTGCGTGTGGCTTTCACCTTGCCGGGGCGCTCGGGCGTCGCGGCTTCCAGCAACTGGTAGTCACTCATTTCTGTCTCGCCCCGCGCCTGGCCGTAAATGGCCCACGAATGGGCATGGTCATGGGGCGTGGAGTTTTTGGCCGTGCGGTAGTTGTGCGCCAGGATGCAAAAGCCCAGGTCCGGGTCCTCGTACAGCATTTCGCGCTCGCCGACCTCGGGGGTGATGTGCCGGTCAATGAAGGCGGTGTCGGTCAGCAGCGTGCGCAGCAAACGCGCCACCTGCTCGCGGCCAGCGGGTCCGGGTTGTGTCGTCAGGCTGTGTCGGCACTGGTCAATGAAAGTCTTCAATTGCGGGTCCATGCAGGTCTCCAGTCAGCGTGTCATGCAAGGCACAGTGTAAAGAATTTGTACGGTGCTGGCCAAATACCGCCTCACACATGGCGGCGCGTTCGGGACAACCCTGGGTGGAGTGCCACCGCTGGGGCTGATAAGCTGGCCTCCTCATGATCGATCTCTACACCGCCGCCACGCCCAATGGACACAAGGTGTCGATTGCGCTGGAGGAGTTGGAACTGCCCTACGCCCTCCAAGTGTTGAACCTGTCCGCGGGTGATCAAAAAGCCCCGGCTTTTCTGGCGATCAATCCCAACGGGCGCATCCCCGCCATCGTGGACCGGGACGCTGACAACTTTGCGGTGTTCGAGTCGGGTGCCTGCCTGATCTACCTGGCCGAGAAAACGGGACGGCTGATGCCGCCAGACACCAAGGGGCGCTCACGCGTCATGCAGTGGCTGATGTTTCAAATGGGCGGCATTGGCCCGATGATGGGGCAGGCCAATGTCTTCTATCGCTATTTCCCGGAAAAAATTCAACCAGCCATCGACCGCTATCAAGGCGAGAGCCGGCGTTTGTTCGCGGTGCTCGATGGCCATTTGAAGACCCATGAATACCTGGCGGGCGATTACTCCATTGCCGACATTGCCAACTGGGCCTGGGTGCGCACGCACCGTTGGTCCGGGGTGTCGGTGGAAGGCTTTCCGCATCTGCAACGCTGGCTCAGTGCCATTCGTGCGCGACCCGCAGTGCAGCGGGGCATTGAACAACCCGCCACCCAGGTGCATTTGCGACGTGATGGTGATGAAGCCGCGCAACGCTATGCCGAGCAGGCCCGCGCCATGGTTGAAATGGGACAAGCACCCAAGGACGCTTCATGAAACTCTATTCCGCTTACCGAGCCCCCAATCCACGTCGGGTGCTGATGTTCCTGGCCGAAAAAAACATCACCAGCCTGGAGGTGATCCAGGTGGATCTGGGCAAGGACGAGCATCGCTCGGCCAGCTTCATGGCCAAAAGTCCGCTCGCCAAGGTGCCTGCGCTGGAGCTGGATGACGGCCGCGTGCTGACCGAAACGCGCGCGATTTGCACCTGGCTGGAAGGCAGGCATCCGCAGCCCAATCTGATGGGTCGTGACGCCGATGAGCGGGCCTTCATCGAGATGGCGGATCGGCGTGTCGAGCTCTACTTGATGGCGGGGCTGGCCCAATGGATACGGCATTGCCACCCGGGTCTGGCGCCCTTGGAAAAACCACAGTTCCCCGACTTTGGTCGCTCGCAAGGGGAGAAGGTGGTCGAGGTGGCACGTTGGCTGGACCGGACGTTGCAGATGCAGCCGTGGGTGGCGGGTGAGCGCATGACGATTGCCGACATCACCGCGTTTTGTGCGCTGGAGTTTGCGCGCGGCCTGATGAAGTTTGTCCCCGGTGAGTTGGGGATGAATGCGCTGCAGGCCTGGCGCGACCGTTTGAATGAGCGGCCCAGTGCCAAGGCGCTGTAGTCAAGAAACGCAACCACCAGAGATCCCAATGAGTCTGATTCACATGCAACCCATGACCGGCCCGGCTGTTTGGAAAGGCGCCGACTTCGACCACGACGATACCTGGATTCACCGACTCAGCGCCGACGAGGTGGCCGAGATCGATGCTGCCTTGGCGATCTTGCGCGCCAAGGGGCTGAAGTTTCCCTCCTTTGCCAAAGATGATTTCCCGTTGCCGATGCTGTCGCGCCTGCTCAAGCAGTTTGCGGATGAGCTGGAGAACGGTCGTGGTTTCAAGCTGCTGCGAGGCCTGCCCATCGAACGCTATACCGACGAGGAGATCCGCTGTCTTTATTACGGCATGGGACTGCACATGGGGCAACCTGTGCGTCAGAACCCACGCGGTGAGTTGCTGGGCCCGGTGCAAAACGTGGGCGACATCCACAACAAGAACACCCGGGTGTATGAAACCAACTTGTTCTTGCCGTACCACTCCGACCCGTCCGATGTGGTGGGTCTGCTCTGTGTGCGAAAGGCCAAGACCGGCGGCTTGAGCAGCCTGGTCAGCGTGGCCAGCATCTACAACGAATTGCTCGCGCGCTACCCGGCGTTCATGGGCTTGTACTACCGCCCGCTGTACTTTGCGCACCTGTGCGAGCCTCAGCCCAGTCTGTCGCCCATTTTCAGTTTCCACGAAGGCAAGCTGAGTTGTCGTTACCTGCGACAGTACATCGAACTGGGCCATGACATTCTGGGCTGGCCGTTGTCACGCGTGGAAGTGGAGGCGCTGGACGCGTTTGATGAGGTCATGCACGAGCCCCGCATGCGTGTGGCCATGATGCTGGAGCCGGGCGACATCCAGTTTGCCAACAACTACGCCGTGCTGCATTCGCGCACGGAGTTCGAGGATGTGGAGGACGAGGCGCGTCGCCGATTCATGTGGCGGCTGTGGCTCAAGATGCCCAATGCCCGGGCGTTGGCGCCCGAGTTTCCCGGCCGCAACGGGTTTCCTGCGCCGGTGTCGGCTTGAGCGCGGCTACCAATACACACACCGCGCGGGTTCAGGCTCACGCAAGACGGATTCAACATGACACAAGTGCAATACAACTACACGGGCTGCGTGACCGTGGTCACTGGTGGTGCCAACGGCATTGGGGCGGACTTTGCGGCGCTGATGCGTCAGTACGGCAGTCGCGTGATCGTCTGGGATCTGGCGCGCCATCAGCCATCGGGGTCGGCGGCCCAGGATTTTGTGGCGGTGGATGTCAGTGATCTCGCCAGTGTGGAACAGGCCATGCAGCAAACCCTGGCGCGTGCTTCGCAGGTGGACTTCGTGATGAACAGCGCTGGCATTGCCGGCCCCACGCAGACCTTGGAGACGTCGGATCCCCAGGTTTGGGAACAGATTCTGCGGGTCAATCTGATGGGGGTGTATCACGTCTGCCGCACCGTGTTGCCGGCCATGCGTGCTCGACAACAAGGGCGCATTGTCAACATCGCCTCGCTGGCGGGCAAAGAGGGTACGCCCAATGCCTCCGCCTACAGCGCCTCCAAAGCGGGGGTGATTGCGCTGACCAAATCACTGGGCAAGGAGTTGGCCGAGACCGGCATCCGCGTGCATGCGCTGGCGCCGGCGGCCATTGAAACCGAGTTGCTGTCGCAAATGTCTGCGCAGCATGTGCAGATCATGATCGACAAGAGCCCCATGAAGCGCCTGGGCACCGTGCGTGAAGTCTCGCATCAAGCGGCCTGGCTGTGTTCGGATGCCTGCTCGTTCAGCACGGGCGCCACTTTTGATCTGTCCGGCGGTCGGGCCACCTATTGAGCGCACAACCTAGCTGCGCATGCTCACTTGGGAATTGATGGAATGAACACACTTTGCGTGCGCCACGTGCACACCCGCGCGGTCCAGGCGCCACTCGAATACACCCTCAAGACCAGCACCGGCATCATTGCCACCGTGCCACTGGTGCTGATCGACATCGAGACCGATGCAGGTATCACCGGTCGCTCGTATGTCTTTACCTACACACCGCTGGCGCTCAAGGCGGTCCAGCGTCTGGTCGATGATCTGGGCGCCACATTGGTGGGGCAACCCGTGGCGCCCGTGGATCGGGATGCCGGCTTTGAATCGCGCCTGCGTTTGCTCGGACGCGGAGGGTTGGTCATCATGGCGTGCTCGGGTTTGGACATGGCGCTGTGGGATGCCCTGGCCATTCACCAGGATGTGCCGCTGGTCACCTTGCTGGGCGGCACGCCGCGCCCCATCCCCGCGTATGACAGTCATGGACTCGATGGCCTGGAACTGGGACCGGTGCGCGCGCGCCGAGCCGTGGACGCGGGCTTTCGCGCCATCAAGACCAAGATGGGCTATCCCTCCTTAACGCAAGACTTGCAGGTGCTACGGGCATTGAGAAACGCCGTCGGCACCGAGGTGCAAATCATGGTGGACTACAACCAGGGGTTGACCGTGCCTGAGGCCGAGCAGCGCATCCGCGCGCTGGCGCAAGAGGGCGTGGCCTGGGTGGAAGAGCCCACTATTCAGGAAAACCTGTCAGGGCATGCGCGTTTGCGCGGCCTGGGCGCACCGATTCAAATGGGTGAGAACTGGTGCGGTCCGGGTGAGATGCAGCGTGCATTGCAAGCAGGCGCGTGTGATTACGCCATGCCCGATGTCATGAAGATTGGCGGGGTGACCGGCTGGATGCGCGCGGCCGCCCTGGCCCAGGGCGCGGGCGTGCCCATGTCCAGTCACATCTTCCCGGAAATCAGTGCCCATCTGTTGGCCGTGACGCCTACTGCTCACTGGCTGGAGCGCATGGACCTGGCAGGCCCGGTGCTGGCGCAACCGCTGCGCTGTGTCGACGGTTGCGCGGTCAGCGCCGATGTGCCGGGCAGTGGCGTGGCGTGGAATGAAGAGGCGGTGCGCCAGTTCCAGGTCAGTTGAGGACAGAGCTCGGCGAGTGTTGATGGTAGATTCGAGCCATCAATGACTCTGGAGGAATTTGAAATGGATCGACGTCAATGGATGGCCCGTGGGGCTGCCGGCGCCGCTGTCGCCACACTGGCAGCACCTGTCAGCGCACAAACCGCAAACCCCGAGATCCGCTGGCGCATTGCGTCCAGCTATCCCAAAAGCCTGGTGTCCATTTATGGCGCCGTGGAAAACATGGCCAAGCGTGTGGGTGAGCTCACCGGCGGAAAATTTCACATCTCCATGCACGCCGCGGGTGAGCTGGTGCCTGCGCTGGGTGTCTTTGACGCGGTGTCCAACGGCACCGTCGAGGTGGGCCATTCGGCCAGTTACTTCTACATTGGCAAGGACCCGGCGTTCGGCTTTCACACGGCCTTGCCCTTTGGCCTGAACATGCGTTCTCAAAACGCCTGGTTGTATGAAGGCGGCGGACAGGCGTTGATGGACGAGTTCTTTGCCAACTACGGCGTGCTGAGCATGGCCGTGGGCAACACGGGTGCCCAGATGGCTGGTTGGTACCGTAAGGAAATCAAGAGCGCGGCCGATCTGAAGGGCCTGAAGTTCCGCGTCGGCGGCCTGGCCGGGATGGTGCTGGCCAAACTGGGTGTGGTGCCGCAACAGCTGGCGGCAGGGGACCTGTACCCGGCGCTGGAAAAAGGCGTGATCGATGCGGCCGAATTCGTGGGCCCGCTGGACGACGAGAAGCTGGGCCTGCACAAAGTGGCCAAGTATTACTACTACCCCGGTTGGTGGGAAGGCTCGGCCACGCTGTCACTGTTCATCAACCAGAAAGCCTGGGCCACCTTGCCTGCGCAATACCAGGTAGCCCTGCGCACGGCGGCGGCCGAGGCTAACCAGTGGCTGACCATCAAGTACGACACCGAGAATCCTCAGGCCTTGCGGCGTCTGGTGGCCGGTGGTGCGCAGCTGCGCGCCTTTCCCAAGGACGTCACGCAGGCGTCCTACAAGGCGGCCCAGCAACTCTACGAAGAGTTGTCCGAGAAGAGCCCGGCGTTCAAGAAGATTTATGCACACTGGTCCAAGTTCCGTGCCGAACAGGTGATGTGGCAGCAGTTCTGTGACCTGCCGTTCGACAACCTCATGACCCAGCTCATCAAGAGCAAGTGAGGGCGTGCGCATGAAGGACGCCGGACTCACGCGCTACCTGTCGATCGAGGATTTTCGACAAGCAGCGCGCCGGCGGTTGCCACGCGCGATTTTTGATTTCATCGATGGCGGGGCGGAAGACGAGTTGACCTTGCGTGACAACCGACGCGCGTTCGAGCGCGTTCGGATCTGGCCACGCGTGCTCAACGATGTCAGTGCGCCGCACATCGCGGGCGAGTGGTGGGGCGCATCGGTCAAGGCGCCACTGGTCGTGGCTCCCATGGGCTCTTGCATGCTGGCTTGGCCGCAGGCCGACATCGCCATTGCACGCGCGGCGGCCGCGCATGGGATTCCCTACACGCTCTCCACCATGTCCACCACCAGCATCGAGCGCATGGCTCGCGCGGTGCAAGGCATCTTGTGGTTCCAGTTGTATGTGTTGAAAGACCAGGATTTCAATCTGCAACTCATTGACCGCGCCCAGGCCAACGGCTATGGCGCGTTGGTGGTGACGGTGGATTTGCAAGCTGGCGGCAAGCGCGAGAAAGACTATCGCAATGGCATCTCGATTCCCTTGCGACCCAGCTGGCGTTTGCTGCGTGACGGGGTGACCCATCCCGCCTGGGCCTGGCAATTGATGCGTGGCGGATTCCCACAGTTTGAGAACGTGGCCGGGTATGGCGGCATGGCTGACCACGGCCTGCCCATTGCTGCACGCGTGGGTCAAAGCCTGGACGACGCCTTCAATTGGGAGAAGCTCGCGCGCATGCGCGATCGTTGGAAAGGGCCTCTGTTGGTCAAGGGTGTGGAGCATCCCGAGGATGCCAAACGCCTGGTGGCCATGGGGGTGAACGGTTTGTGGGTTTCCAATCACGGTGGCCGCCAGCTCGATGGCGCCATGGCCACGGCGGACGCCTTGCCACGGGTGGCTCAGGCAGTGCCCACCACACCTTTGATCATCGACTCAGGCGTGCGACGGGGGGTGGACTTGTTCAAGGCGCGCGCGATGGGCGCGACCAGTGCGGCGGTGGGGCGTGCGGTCCTGTATGGTGCGGCCGTCGCGGGTGAGGCGGGTGCCTATCGGGCACTGCAAATAC
>VEQI01000400.1 GCA_018883305.1 Limnohabitans sp.
GATCTGGCTGGTGAACAACAGGCCACATAAATGCGACACCGCGCCCAGGCCGGCGTTGGCCAGGGACACCTTTTCCTTGTTGGCCTTGATGTAGGCCAGCAACTCCTGGAAGTTGTTGGCCGGGAAGTCTTTGCGGGCCAACAGAGTCATGGGCACATCCACCACCTGGCCGATGTACTCGAAGTCCTTGAGTGGATCGAAGCTGAGCTTTTTGTACAAAGCAGGTGCGGTGGCCATCCCCATGTGATGAATGTAGATGGTGTGCCCATTCGGGGCGGCACGTGCCACACGCTGGGAAGCGATGGTGCCACCCGCACCGACGGTGTTCTCGACCAGCACGGGTTGGCCCAGGGCACGTCCCATGGGAATGGCCAACATGCGAGCCACCACGTCGGTGGGGCCACCAGCCGCAAAGGGCACCACCAGCGCAATGGGTTTATCCGGGAAAGTGGTTTGGGCAGAGGCCTGCAACCCGCCCCACAAAGCGATCAAGGCCATTCCGTATCGAACGGGCCGTGGCCAATGTGCCAATGATTTCAACATGGTGGACTCCTCTTGTTCTGGATGATTCAATCAACGTGGCGCTTGCAACCAGCGCTACCGGCCTCATTGTCGGGCAAAAGGGAAGGTCTGGGCGATATCCCTCAAGCCGGCGGGGATGCCTGTGTCAGCGCGGCGATGCGGGAGGCGTCCCAGCCAATCTCGCGCAGGATGGATTCCGTGTGCTCACCCACCGCGGGGATCGGATCCATGCGCGCCTCAAAGCCGTTGTTGCGCCCAGGGGGTAACAGGGCCGGCACCACACCCGCCGGCGTCTGGATGTCTCGCCAGCGCGCACGCGCCTGCAATTGCGGATGCGCCCACAAACCGGCCATGTCATTCATGCGGGCATTGGCGATTTGGGCCTGCTCCAGCCGATCCACGACTTGCTGCGTGGTGAGCCCCGAGAAGGCCTGGGCAATCAGCGCCTTGAGTTCATCGCGGTGCTCATGGCGACGGGCATTGCTGTCAAAGCGTGGATCCAGCGTCAGTGATGATTGCTGCAAGACTTGTTCACAAAAGATTTTCCATTCGCGCTCATTCTGCAATCCCAGCATCACCGTTCCGCCATCGCCCGCAGGGAACGGGCCATACGGATAAATGCTGGCATGCGAGGCGGCAGCCCGCACGGGCGGACTAGCGCCATCAAAGGCGTAGTACATCGGGAAGCTCATCCATTCCGCCAGGGACTCCAGCATGGACACATCCACATGACTGCCCTCGCCCGTGGTCTGACGCAACAACAGCGCAGACAGGATGTTGGTGTAGGCGTACATGCCCGCAGCGATGTCGGCCACCGAGATGCCTGCCTTGCTGGGCGCCTCGGGCGTGCCGGTCACGGAAAGAAAGCCCGCTTCACTTTGGATCAACAGGTCATAGGCCTTTTTGTCCCGGTATGGACCGTCATCGCCGTAGCCAGAGATATCGCACACGATCAGACGCGGAAACTCGGCGTGCAAGGCGTCAAAGGACAGACCCATGCGTGCAGCCGCACCAGGCGCCAGGTTTTGCACCAGCACATCGGCGCCGGCCAGCAGACTGCGCAACGCTTCTAGCGCCAAGGGCTGCTTGAGATCCAAGGCCAGGCTTTCCTTGGAGCGATTGGTCCAGACAAAATGCGACGACTGCCCCTTCACGCGCGCATCGTAGGCGCGCGCAAAGTCACCCACGCCGGGACGTTCGATCTTGATGACCCGCGCACCCAGGTCCGCCAGTTGCCGCGTGCAAAAAGGCGCCGCAATCGCGTGCTCCAGCGAAACAACGGTGATGCCATCCAGGGGACGAGTCATGGGCAGTCCTTTCAGAATGAACGCGGCAGGCCCAGCACGTGCTCGGCAATGTAGGAATACACCATGTTGGTGGACACCGGCGCCACCTGATACAGACGTGTCTCACGGAACTTGCGCTCCACATCGTACTCACAGGCAAAGCCAAAACCGCCGTGGTACTGGATGCACACGTTGGCCGCCTCCCAGCTGGCCTTGGCCGCCAGGTACTTGGCCATGTTGGCTTCAGCGCCGCAGGGTTGGTGAGCGTCAAACAGGTTGCAGGCCTTGAAGCGCATGAGGTTGGCAGCTTCAACCTCGATGTACGCATCGGCAATCGGGAACTGCACGCCCTGGTTCTGACCGATGGGTCGACCGAACACCACGCGCTCCTTGGCATAACGGCTCACGCGATCGACGAACCAGTAACCATCGCCAATGCACTCGGCAGCAATCAAGGTGCGTTCAGCATTCAGGCCATCCAGGATGTATTTGAAGCCTTTGCCTTCCTCGCCAATGAGGTTCTCTTCGGGAATTTCCAGGTTCTCAAAAAACAGTTCGTTGGTTTCGTGGTTGACCATGTTGGCGATCGGTCGCACGGTCAGGCCGTTGCCAATGGCCTTCTTCAGGTCCACCATGAAAATGGACATGCCTTCTGACTTGCGCTGCACGTCGGCCAGCGGGGTGGTGCGCGCCAACAAAATCATCCAGTCGGAATGCTGGATGCGGGAGATCCAGACCTTCTGGCCGTTCACCACGTAGCGATCACCCTTTTTGACGGCGGTGGTCTTGATCTTGGTGGTGTCGGTGCCGGTGGTGGGCTCGGTCACGCCCATGGATTGAAGTCGCCACTCGCCGGTGGCAATCTTGGGCAGGTAAAACTCCTTTTGCTGCTTGGAGCCATGCCGCAGCAGCGTGCCCATGTTGTACATCTGACCGTGGCAAGCGCCCGCATTGCCGCCATTGCGGTTGATCTCTTCCATGCTGACGGAGGCTTCGG
>VEQI01000061.1 GCA_018883305.1 Limnohabitans sp.
GTGCCGCTTCGTCATCGGGGGCTGCAGAGCAGCATGGCAATGACCTCATTGTGGCGCTGGGCGGATGGGGACTCAATGCCACCACCCCCTCAAAAACCAACATGCTCATCAATTATCAGGCAGTCACTTTGATGCATGAATTGGGGCACAACTTTGGACTGGACCATGCGGGCGCCAACAGCCTTCCCAACTACAAGCCCAATTACTGGAGTGTCATGAATTACCTCTACCAGTTGCGCGGCCTGGGCGCCAATCCGGCAAGTGCCAATGCCACGCAACGGTGGGTCAACTACTACACCAACAACAGTGACTGGTGCACTGCGTTGGAAAATTCGGCGTGCGCAGACCCGGCGCAATTCATCATCAATTACTCAGATGGCAGCGGTTCACCTTTGGATGAAACCGCATTGATGGAAAGCGCTCTCCTGGGGCGAGGCAGCACAGCTGGGGCTTTCGCCGATTGGGATCAGAACGGCGCTCTGACCGCCTCGCCCGTGTCTGTGGATGTGAACAAAGACGGTTTTCGCCAGGTACTGACCGACTATGACGACTGGGGCAACTTGGTGATCCCGTTCAGTCGCTATGCCACGGGCAGCTCGGGCTCGGTGTCACCCCTGGCCAGGAACAGAAGCAGAAACACCTTCTTGAGCCCACTGCACAACGACCAGCAGCCGGCTACCACTGAAACACCACCGTCCCCTGAGTTTTTGCAATGGTTAGCGCGCTGAAATCAGGTTGAAAAAACGCCGCGACTGGCGCGGCGTTCTGGTGAAAACCACCCATTGTCGAAATCAGATGACCTTGACGGTGTTGTAGGTGTTGATCAGGTCGGTCAAGGGAATTTGACTGATGTTGGGTGTCGTGAGCGAGTGGGTCACGTTGGCGTCTTTCAGCACAATGGTCATCAAGTCCACTTTGTTGGCCGAACCAGCCACATCACCTTTGATTGTGACGTTGATATCGTTACCGGCGGTGGCCATGGACACGTAATTGTTGATGGCGTTCATCAGCGTGGTGCTGGACACGTTGGGCATCAAGTCACGCAGGTCCAGTCGATCCCCTTCCAGGACCTTGAAGTCGGTGATGGCATCGACAGGTGCGGTGCCGCCAGCCGTTGGCAGATCGGACTTCAGGAACACAAACGTGTCCGCACCTGCGCCGCCAGTCATCGTGTTGTTGCCGGCATTGCCGTAGATGACATCCGTGCCTGCGCCACCCTTGATGACATCATTCCCGGTGCCGCCGGCAATCACAAAGTACTTGTCACTGACCGCAGACAGATCGATGGTGCTGTCACCTGTCCCCCCCATCGCAAAACCGCCAAATCCTGTGGGTGAGGATTGCATCAAGGGGTTGCCCATGACGTCTTTCACGCCATCTTTGCCAAATAGGCCGGAGAACACGACATAGCCCGATGTCATGCCCATGTCCTTGTTGAGGGCCGTGAGCAGCATGGTGTTGGGACTGCCAGTCACCGAGGACTGCTGCAACACGAGGTCACTCACCACGACGGTGTTGGACCCGTCGTACAGTTTCGCCGTGACTTGCGCGGGCAACTGAATGCCCTCGCTGAACTTGACGGTGATCTGGTCATCTGCGGACTGGTAGTAGGCCGTCATTTTGGGCGGGATAGAGTCCATCGCAAAGAACTGGATTTTGGGTCCGCCTTCTTTAATGAGGGAGGACAGCGTGGTGTTGAATGGCACCACGGCGTTGGAATCAGTGCCCCATGGGTTGTAGACCACGATGGAATCGTTGTTCGGGTCGACTGGGTCGGCATCAAACGCCATGAAGGCATGGCCTGACACCCACTCATCTTTGCCCCCATTGGTCGTGGCATAGCTTGAACCGACGTACAGCACTTCACCGCGGTTGATGGCTGCTTTGTAAATCGCGATCTGATCGGTGTAGGACACATTGGGTGTCATGGTGGACACGCTGTTGAAGTACCCCCCCGATTTGTCAGCCGTGTAGAGAGTGCTCACGCCACTCATGAATGTGGTGAATGGATCCGCGCCACCGCCCTCGATGTTCACAAATCCGTTGATCGGTTTGGCACGTCCGGTGATGTCTAGCTCGTTGGCTTGTGCGTAGGCTTTTTCCAGCAAAGCTGCCCACAACTCGGTGCCACCATTGAGTTTGGCGTAAGCCGGGGTCGTCTCGCCTGCTTTCACCACAAACTGGTTGTTCACCGTCACCCAATGGGCGTTGCCATTGAAGTCGTACATGCGAACGCCCCAGGTGGTGGCGCTGGTGGAGGCGTTGGTGACAAACACCTTCTCGAAGGCTTGCTGGTAGTTGGCGATGGCCGTGTTGTTGGGATTTGCCTTGGCCGCAGTTTCTTCCTGCGCAATGCCGGCCAGATCGGCCAGCAAATAACAGTCGCCCATGGAGCCCTGCTGGACATCCGTGTAGTTGAAGCCTCTGTCGTCGGTCAAGCTACCGGTGAAGGCCACGTAGGTTCCAACAGCCGGTTTGGCTTTGGGGTTGGCGCTGTCGCCTTCCGTGGTGGGGTTGGGCAGATCCAGACCTAGCAGCCATTTGTCGCGCAGCTTGCCCAGGTCGCTGGCTGTGGAGTTGGCATTCAAATTCCCAAGCTGTACGGGCGTGGTGGTGCCGCCCGTGAAGAAGTTATTGGCTTTGGAGGTGTTGACCACCTTGTCAAACACATAACTCAGATAGCCGGTCTCCTGACCCGTCAGATCTTTGGAGGTAAACAAGGCATCACCACGAGTGGCAATGGCCCGTAAGTCGGCCATGATGGCGTCGCCTACTTTGCCACCGTTGGCGGTGACGGCGTCCACACTGGCTTTCAGAATGCTCAGCGTTTCGTCGTAGTTGATTCTGGCGCCGCCCGCAGAGTTGGCCCCAATGGCCGCTTGAACCGCCGCCTTGATAGTGGCATTGCTCAGGCTGTTCTCCCACCCCGCGGTGGCGGGCGTGGAGCTGTTGCGCGTGAGGTCCAGTCCGCCAGCCGCATTGGCCAAGGAACTCAGGGTGATGCCCGAGTCCGCCATACTGCCCAGACTACCAGAGGCGTCATCTCCAATTACCCCCGAGTCCACGGAAGACAACGCCTCAGACGTCATGAAGCCGTCGGCGGCAATGGTCAGTTCAGCCATTGTGTCATCAGCCGTCTTGCCCACCAAAATGTAGGTCGTCGTATTGCCCACCACTTTGGAGATCACCCCCGTGAATTCCACGTTCTCAAAGTGAGCGTAGGACACCGTGCCTGAGTCGGTGTGCAAGGCGATAGTGGTGCCGTCCGATTTCTTGAGGATCAGATCGCCAAATTTATCGGTGTAGAGATCTGGCGCTCCCGTGGCACCTTCGGCCAGGAACATTTGCGCGTCTCCAACGGCACCGCTGTTGTTCAAGTCGAGGCCATACGGCGATTCAGCGGCCAGCAACTCGTTGTCATCCAACTCGTCCGTGTTGGTGATCTGGCCATTGATATCAAGGTACACACGGAAATGCACAGACGCATCGTCGTTACCCTCCAGGATGATCTCATAACCAACGACCAGACCGTTAGCATCTTTGGTGCTGCGGGCTGCAAGCGCGGTGGCTTCAAAGGTGTCGTCGTTGATCTTCACACCCTGGAAGGTCACGGGCTTGTAGTTGCGTGCCACCGAGCCGTCAGCAAGGGTGGTGGGGATGCCGACATTCCAGTTGCCATCGGAATCAATGAACAGACGAGTGCCGTCGGAGGCTATGTCGCGTGCGTAGGCTTCGGCCGTGTCGGGTGTATTGATCTCTTTGGAGGATGCACTGTTGGCCGATTGAGCAGCCTTGAACCCCCCCAACTGCCCCAGCTGTTGAACTTGAGTGGCGCTCAGCGTTTGTGAGGTAGTGGCACTGGCGCCTGGCGTCAGCTCCCAGAAATCCACCTTGGTGTCGGCCGTGATGAAGTCGGACAGCTTGACCGTGAACGGCGAGACAAAACCGTAAGCGGTGTTGGTCGAGCCCCAGGGGTTGTAGATGTTGACGGTGTCATTGCTGGCATCTGCTGGGTCGGCATCGAACGCCATGAGTGCGTGACCCGCGACCCAGGTTCTGCTGCCGTTGGCATCGGTGGCTGCCAGATCTGATCCCACCCACAGGGCTTCCCCGCGATTGATGGCGGCTTTGTAGATCGCCAGTTGTTCTGCCAGCGTCTTGTTGGGCGTTGTCAAAGCGTTGTTGCCGTAATTGGTGACGACTGTGCCATCCACGAACCTGGTGACACTTCCTCCCATCACCGACGCCATGGGATCGGCGCCGCCACCTTCAATGGTGAAGAAGGTGTTTTCGGCGCGTTGGCGGCCAAAGATATCAAGTGCATTGGCCTGGGCATACGCTTTTTCAGCCAGCGCCACCCACAGTTCCTTGGTGCCATCTTCGCCAGTGTGCAAGGCGGCGTATGCGGGCAAGGTGTCGCCCGGTTTCACCACAAACTGGTTGTTCACCGTGACCCATTGCGCTTGGCCTTTGGCGTCGTAGTAGCGAACGCCCCAAGTCGGCGCGCTGTTGCTGCCATCCGAGTTGGAGGCGAACATTTTTTCCAGCGCCGTGGTGTAGCCTGCCACTGAGATGGCTTTCGACTGCTTGGCATAAGTCTCCATTTGGGCAATGCCAGCCAGCGACGCCAGGAAATAGCAATCGCCCATCGACCCTTGTTGGACATCGGTGTAGTTGAAGCCCAGGCTGTCGCTCAGCACACCGCTGAACGCCAGGTAGCTGCCGGTGGTTGCCGCTGCGTTGGGGTTGGCGGTGTCGCCTTCCGTGGTGGGGTTAGGCATGTCCAGCCCCAGAAGCCACTTGTCTGACAGTTTCTGCAAAGTCGCTATCGGCGACTCAGCCGTGAGGTTGCCCAACGTCACCGCTTTGGTGGTGCCGCCGGTGTAGGTGTTGTTGGCCTTGGAGGCGTTGACAATCTTGTCAAACACATAATTCAGATAGCCGGATTCCTGCCCGGTCTGGTCTGTCGAGGTGAACAAACTGTCGCCTCGACTGGCCACTGCCCGCAGATCGCTCACAATGTCTGCACCCACTTTGCTGGTGCCTGCCTGGGTGGCTGCGTCGATCGCGGCTTTCACAATACTCACCGCTTCGGCGTGAGTCAGTTTGGGACCAGCGGCAGAGTCTGTGGCGGTCGCGGCATTCAAGGCACTCTTGATGGCCGTTGTTTTCAGTGCGTCAATCCAGCCTGCCGTGACTGACGTGCCATTGTCACGGTTGAGATCCAGGCCACCAGCGATGGTTTCCAAGGTGGCTTCCGTGCTGGATGCAGCCGGCGTATCGATGGGGGCCGGTCCCGAGGTGCTGTCGATGCCAGTTCCCCCCGTGGTGGGGCCGGTCGTGCCTGTAGGCGAGCTGTCCGGGGCTGCCACCACCGTGGGTGAGGCGTTGGTCACCACGCCGTCGGCACTGACCGTGAAGGTGGCCAATGCACCATCGGGCATCTTCACATACAAGGTGACGCCGGATCCAGCGGTGTTGGCCAGCACGCCAGTGAATTCCAGTTCGCTGTAATGGCTAACGGGGATGGGGAGCAGTGTTCCCGAGGCATTGGCCATTTTCAACGTCACGACGGTTCCATCGGCCTTGTGCAAGACCAGATCACCGTTAGCGTTGATGTAAAGGTCGGGGGCGCCGTTGGCGCCTTCAGCCAGGAACGTCTCTTCAGAGCCGACGGCTCCGCTCTCGTTGAGGTCAATGCCGAATTCGCCCTCGGCCGCCAGCGTTTCGCTGTCGTCGAGTTCGTCGGTGTTGACGATGTTGCCCGTGGCATTCACATAGATGCTGAACAGCATGCTGGCATCATCGTTGGCACGGACAATGATTTCATAGCCCGTGATGACGCCAGACGCGTCACGCTCCGTTTTGGCGGAAACGGCAGAGGCCTCGAAGGTGTCATCGTTGACCCTGGAGGTATTGCCCGTGATGTCATCCAGGAAGGTCACCGGTTTGTAGTCGCGGGTGTATTTGCCGTTAACCATTTGCGGCGCCTGCCCCACGCTCCAGTTGCCATCCGTGTCAATGAACAAACGCGTGCCGTCGTCCGCGATGCTTCGTGCTGCTGACTCTGCTGTTGGTTGTGTGTTGGTGATTTTGCTGGATGCGCTGCCGGGGGAGATGCTGGCGCGGAACTGCCCCAGCTGCCCCAGTCGAGCTGCTGGTGAGAACGTGATGTCGGCTGCGCCGCTTGATGGTTCGGTGTAGTTCAAAAACGCTTTGGCACCCAGATCGGCCAGCCCGTCACCGGTGATGTCGGTGCTGCTGCCCAGGTTCACGCCAAAATTCACGATCAGCTTTTGCTTGGCCGCCGTCACGGCGGCGGCAAACGCACTGGGTGAGGTGGCCTGGCCAATGGCGCTGAGCAGATTGGCTGCATCAGAGGGCAAGGCGCCATCCGTCGTGAGAGGCTTGACGGCCACGGAGATGGCCTCTTTGCCCGTCAGCACATAGCTTCCGGTGCGATCGTCCGTGGCATTGGTGGGGGTGCCGTTGTCGGCCGAGGCCGCTGTCAAACCGGCGGCCACTTTCAGAAAGCTCTGGGTCAGCAAAATGGGTTGTACACCGGCTGCCTGTGCCGAGCTGGTGTCCGGCTGCAGGGTGATGCTGGTGGCATTGGCCGTGAGTTGACTGGGCACCACCAGGGCGGCGTATGAACCTTTGTCAGCCACACCGTCACCTGTGATGTCCACACTGTCGCCTAGATTGACACTGTAGTTCAGCTGCATCACCGCCTTGGCTTGTGTGACGGCCGTGTTGAGTGCGTTCAACGTGGCGGCACTCTTGATGGCTTGCAGCAAAGCATTGGCGTTGTCTGGCATCGTGCTGTTCGCCAGCGGGCTGGCGGAAACCGTCACGCTTTCCTTGCCGGTCAGTGTGTAGGTGCCTTGTTTGTCATCAGCCGTGGTGAGCGGTGTTCCGTTGTTGGCGTACGCCACTGTTTTTCCCGTGGCCACTTGAACAAACGACTGGGTCAGCACCACGGGGGCCACGCCCACATTCTGCGCACCGTCCGGGGTGAAGCTGATGCTGGTGTCCGCACTGCCAGGCGTTTTGTACAGCATGAGGGCCTTCGCGCCTTTGTCCGCGGTGCCATCGCCATTGATGTCGGTGGCATTGCCCAGATCCAGGCCAAAATTGAGGTCCAGCACGGCACGTGCATCATTGACCGCTTTGTCAAATGCAGCCACTGTGGTGGCGTTGACAATGTTGTCCACCAGGGTCTGGGTGTTGCTGGGCAAATTTCCACCGGATTTGGCGGTGTAGACAAATCCCACTTTGTCCGTTGTCTTGGCGGTGTAACTGCCCAGCACGTCATCCGTGCTGATGCCAGGCGTGCCGTTATCCGCATAGGCCGTGGTTTTGCCGGTCGTGACTTGAATAAAGCTTTGTGTGAGTTGCGGCAACTTGGTCAGCACAAGCTTGCCCGATGCCACGCTGTTGTTGCCATTGACATCTGTGAAAGCACCCGCTTTGAGCGAGATCGTAGCCTGGTTGCCGGACTTGAGTGTCGAGTCGGCTGTGAAAGTCAGGGTATAGGTTTTGCCGCTGGAATCAGTCGTCAACAACTGGGGCTCAGAGACCGTGCCGCCGGTGACAGCAAAGTCACTGGCCGTCAACTGGGCTCCGGGTGCATCGCTGAACACAAACTTCAGGGTCGAGGTGTTGCCAGATGCCGAAGACAACCAGAAGGTGCTGGCTCCCATCTTGTCCACCATGGGTGGCTTGAGATCGAAGTTTTGCGTCAGGGCACTGCCTGCGCTGTAGTTACCGCCCAAGTCGCGGGCAGCTTGCGCTCCCACCGTGGCCACGAAGTTGCCCTCGGTGCCTGGCGTGGGCATCACCACCAGCGTGTAGGTTTTGCCATCCGTGCTGGCGGTAAACGCGCCCTTGACGGCGCTGCCCGAAAGGTTCACGTCCTCAGGTGTGAAGCCCAGCACCTTCTCACTGAAGGTGAAGGTCAGCTTGACGTCACCCTTGGCGGTGCCGCTGGTGTCGCTGGTGATGGCCAGGGTGGGAGCCACTCGGTCGGTTGTGTCCGTGAAGGACAGTGCCGTCACGCTGGCCGCCCCCGTCGAAGCCTGCGGCAAATTCACAGCACCGCCTGTGCTCACCAGTGCGTTGCCCGCCAGATCCGTGATGGCCGCGCCTGCAGGCATCACCAACACGGAAGGCATCGTCACCGCACCGGCGTCTGTGTCCTGTAAGGTGTAGGTGAAACTGACCATCCGACCAAATGACTTCGAGGCGGAGTAGGCTGCGAAACGCGAAGGCCCTCCCGTTCCAATGCTGAAGCTGAGCGAAGGTGCGCCAGAGACGATCACCCCCTCAGAAAACTCCACGTTGAACACCAGGGTGTCACCCACTTTCATGCCGGTCGCCGCATTGGTCAGTGCAAGTTTGGCGACGGTGGGGGCAACGGTGTCCGTGACCAATGCGGTGGTGCTGGCACTGACGGTCTTGGTCAACTTGAGTGAACTGGCATCGACCGACTGAGCCGCTTGCAAAACGGCTGACACCGTGCCGAGGTTGGACAAGGCCGTGGTGTCTCCACTGACCAGACTGGACGCAATGCTTTGCTGCGCCACCACCTGCTGCTTGAGCAGATCGGTCATGGCCTGCGCGATGGTGGTGGTGCTGGGGCTGTTGCTACTGGCGTTCGCAGCGGCATTGCCGGCAGCAATGCCAATCACCTGGTTCACATTGGCCACGGCCCTAGAGGCCAAGTCGATCGAGTTGTCAATGACGGTGGTGTCCAGGTTGACCGTGCTTTGAGCCGATCGAACCGCCGAGTTGATCATGCTCTTGACCGCCGAGGAGTCCGCGAAATTCACAGCCTGACCGCTTTGTGCGGCGGTCTTGAGCGAGTCGACCAGGCCCATGTACACATATTTTCCCGCAGCATCAGACGTGGTGGCTCCACCTGAAGCGCCTTCAATGGCAGCGGCACCGGTACGCACCAGGTTGGCCACCATCACGGCCTTGGCTTGCACGTTCAAGGCATCGGCTTGACTGATGGCAGTTGAACTCGTGCCTCCCACACCCACCTTGAGCAAGTCGACCTTGCCCAGATCAAGGTTGGTGGGCAGGTTCAGCGCCTGGATCACCGTGTTTTGTGCAGCCTGCAAGGCCGCTGCGCTGGCGCCATTGCCGGCCAGTGTCTGTACCAGGGCAGTGAGGGGGTTCAACACCGTGGAACCCGCCGGGGCCTTGAGCATGCCCTGAAATGCCAGGCCGGTGGAAACGTCAGTGCCTCCGGTGGCCAGCAAATCGTGGGTCATTTGTTGAGCGGTCAGCAGCGCCGAGAAGTTGCCGTTGACGTCCGTGCTGCCCACCAGCGTGTCCACGCCCACGTCAATCACGCCGTTGTTGTTCATGTCCACATAGACCGACGCGCCCTTGATGTAGCCATCAGACACACTGTTGTCAGCGTTATAGGTGATGGACAAGGCTGCAGAGGTGCCTTTGGCGGCGTTGGCGCTGTCGCTCTCCTTGGCGGTGATGTCCTGGGTTCCAGCGGCCAGGGCTGACTTGTTGACCGTGATGGTCACTTTGCCAGCCGCCATGCTGGTGCTGTCCACCGTGGCCACTGCGCCCAGCGCTGTTTCCGAGCCGCCACTGGTTTTGTAATACAGCTGGACCTTGTCGCCTACGGCTTTGTTCGAGCCCAGGGCCACGCTGAATGTCACGGTGGTGGCGTCGCTGCTGTCCAAGGTCACGCTGGGTGACGTGGGGGTGGTTGCTGTTGTAGTGGTGTTTTCTTGTGACTTAGACAGCGCAACAACACCAAGTCCTGCTGCGGTAGCGACGATGGTCGTCGTCATGCTGGCAGCCCCGATTGCAGCAGCGCTGGTACCCGCACTGGTTCCGGCAGCCGCCCCGGCACTTTCTCCCACGGCTGAAACGGCGGCTTGAGCCAGCATTTGCATGCTGCTTGTCACAGGCATTTCGAGCTGGTTTGTGACAGGGACATCCCACACGGCTTTGTCTGCATCGACCGCAGAGCTCACACCGAACGTTGTCGGCTCCCAGCGGGAGGACGACGACGCCGGCGATGCACTCACGGTTGAGGCGTTGCTCTCTGATTCACGAATCACGTCCTGACCATTCCAGCTGGCGTTATCCACTGACTCGAGATCTGTCTGGCTTGGCGATCTGGCAGCCTTGGTTGAGGCCACGCTTTTATTCGAGGCCTGAGAGGCTTCTCCTCTGGAGGTGCGTGTTGCAGGCTTGTTGGCGTTCAACCCCTTGGCATCCATGACGGAATGAGCGCTGGTGGTTTCGAATTGTTCGGGGCTGGTGGGGGTGCTGCGTTGAACGGCCATGATGAAAGTCGCTTTTTCTTTCAGAGGATTGCAAAAACGATTTCATTCTATGCATAAAAAACATATCAAAATAATATTCAAAGCAGGTGATTGCTTTATGACTTCGACAATGCTTGTGCCAGTCAACGCAAAGGTTCTAGGTCCTTTGGTGTGGACTTTCATCAAAATATCACTTGATTTTTCGTGATCGAAAAAATCGAAGTTGAATTAATTCAAATGGCCTGCTGTAGAAGCGTGCAAATGAACCCTAAAGATCTCATCAAGGGAAAACCCAGGTTCTAGGCGCTAAGTTTCTTGAAAATGACACGCTCATGAAAATTATTTTTAACAACAACAGGGCTGTATGGGCAGCCTTAGCGTTGGAGCGATTTATCAGCCGCTCAACTGAAAGGTCCCACCATCAATACCTGCTGTCAAAGCGCACTGCTAAGGGTGATGTCTTCAATGTCAAATCCGTCAAGTCAGACGTTACTCAGCGTGAGCTTGCCTGCCAGCTCACCACCACACGCCAGGCCGCCACCCCCGCCAGCAAGCCCCACAGCCACGGCGCAGCCAGTGTCGCTGCCATGACCTCGTTGATGGTGAGTGTCTGCAAAAATTTCTCCACTGCTTCCCAACGCTCTGACATCCAGTGCCAAGCAGTGTGCGTGATCAGCGCGCAAACCACCAGGTGCGCCATCGACGCGCGAGGACGTTGACGCAACCCTTGCAGCACGGGCCACAGCAACAGCAAGACGCCTAGCTGACCGGCTTCCACGCCCAGATTGAAGGACACCAGCGCCAGACCGATGTGCTCGCCAGCAAACGGTAGCGATTCTCTGAGTGCAAACGAAAACCCCAGTCCGTGAATCAATCCAAAGGCGCTGGCCATCCACCACCGGCTGGGACGCTCAGGCACCAGCATCACATCGATGGCCGCCAGCACGATGCTGGCCGCAATGGCCCATTCCACCGTGGGCATGAACCACAGCCCGGTCGGCGTGAGGTCAGTCACCGCCAGCGCCAGTGTGATGGAGTGCGCCAAGGTGAAGCCAGTGACGGTCCACACCAGATGACGCAAGCGTTGCATGCCCAGCATCAGGCACAGCACAAACAACAGATGGTCCAGACCGGACAGGATGTGATGAAGGCCGTCCTGGGCAAAGCGTTGTATGGACGACCAAGGGCCTGGGTCCAGTTCCACCATACCGGTTTGGCCGTGCAACTGCAGCCATCGTTCCTGGCCCGATGGGGTTTTGTAGCGCAGCGAGTTGGTCACGCGCGTTCCCAGTCGAGCCGCATCAAAATCGATGGCCACCCTGGCATCTGCGGTTGGCATCGTGAAGATCAGCCGTGCATCCAGATATTGCTGAGTCCAGACCAAGTCACTGTCTCTCAGCGGTGAGCCCGTCATCAGTTGCGCTTGTGCGCGTTCAAAGGTGTCGAAGCTTCGGTCTGAGGAAAGACTCACGCGTACGTGGGTCAATTGGGCTGGGGGCAGTGGCAGCCCGTTCGCCTGGACCTGTAGTCGATCCACCATCCACAAACGTGCGGCCACCTGCAAAGCGGCATCGGCGCGTGGTAGGTCCAGGTAATTGCCGCGCAACGGAATATCCGCTTCGCGCATGGCTGCCAAGGGCGCACGGATCAGCACGACCAGTTGGGTGCCCTCAGCCCGGATCAGCGAGGTCAGCTTCACGTCGTCGGGGATCTCGTGCGCTTGTGTCTGCAGTGTAAAGATCAGCAGAAAAAGGGCTAAAGCCCGTGACCAGACGCGTGCAAGACTTCCGCCTAGGGTTTTCATGGGGACCATTCAAAGCTTGGACGGTGAATTATGGCGGTAGCCTTCAAAGGAGCCCATCATGATGGACCGTATTCGTCGCTTGCCTGCTGTCACCTGGATCAGCATGGTCTGCCTGGGTCTGGCCTTGTTAGGGCTGAGTTACTCGTTGATGCAGCAACGTGTGCAAGCGCAGGCAAACACAGTAGAAGCGCCGGTGTTTGAGGTGGACCCGTTATGGCCCAAGCCCTTGCCCAATCATTGGCTGCTAGGCATGGCTATTGGTATCTGGG
>VEQI01000401.1 GCA_018883305.1 Limnohabitans sp.
CACCACCACTTCAATCTTCACTTTGGGCAGAAAGTCCACCACGTATTCCGCGCCGCGGTACAACTCGGTGTGGCCTTTCTGACGACCAAAACCCTTGACCTCGGTGACGGTCAGGCCGGTCACGCCACATTCAGCCAGGGCTTCACGAACCTCTTCCAGCTTGAACGGTTTAACGATGGCGGTGATTTGTTTCATGTGCTTTCCTGGTGCGGGCCCGACCCATCAGGCCCTGTATTTGCTAGTAATAGGATAACGCCAATCCTTGCCAAAGCTGCGATGGGTCACACGGATACCCACCGGCGCCTGGCGACGTTTGTATTCGTTCAAACGGATCAGGCGGGTCACCTTGTCCACATCCTCTTGCCGATAGCCCGCAGCCACGATCTCGGCGGCGCTCTGGTCGTACTCCATGTAGCGTGACAGGATGGCATCCAGCACGTCATACGGTGGCAGGCTGTCCTGGTCTTTTTGATCGGGCCTCAACTCGGCACTGGGCGCACGGGTGATGATGCGTTCCGGGATGGGATTGGCGCCTGTGCCAAACGGGTCGTGCTGATTGCGCCAGGCCGCCAGTCGATAGACCGCGGTCTTGGCCACGTCCTTGATGACGGCAAAACCGCCGGCCATGTCGCCGTACAGGGTGCAATAGCCGGTGGCCATCTCGCTCTTGTTGCCGGTGGTCAGTACCAAAGAGCCAAACTTGTTGGACAAGGCCATGAGCAAGGTGCCGCGGATGCGGGCCTGGATGTTCTCTTCGGTGGCGTCCAGGGGGCGTCCCTTGAAGTCATCGGCCAAAGAGGCCAGGAAGGCCTCAAATTCGGGAATGATGGAAATCTCGTCGTAACGGACATTCAGGCGCTGCGCCATCTCGCGAGCATCAATCCAGCTGATGTCGGCGGTATAGGGCGACGGCATCATCACCGTGCGTACGCGGTCTGCGCCCAGCGCGTCCACCGCCACCGCCAGCACCAGGGCCGAATCGATGCCTCCGGACAGCCCGATGAGGACGCCCGGAAAACCGTTCTTGCCAATGTAGTCGCGCACGCCCAGCACCAGCGCACGCCACAAATCGCCCTCCTCGCTGTCCTCGGGGGTCAGTGCTGCTTGCAGACGCAGCCCCGTGGCCTGCCGCTGCACCTGAATGTCAAACAGCGACTCCTCGAAGGACGGGGCGCGTCCCGCCAGGGTGGCGTCCGCTTGCAAGGCAAACGAACGGCCTTCAAACACCACTTCATCTTGACCGCCCACCAGGTGGGCGTACACCAGTGGCAAACCACAATCACGCACGCGCTCAGCCATGGTCTGCTCACGTTCGCCACCCTTGCCCATGTGAAACGGCGACGCATTGATGACCGCCAACAACTCGGCACCCGCCGCGCGTGTTTCCTGCGCGGGTTGATCGAACCAGGCGTCTTCACAGATCAGCAGGCCCACCCTCACGCCCTGGACTTCAAACACGCAAGGCTTGTCGCCAGGGGTGAAATAACGGCGCTCATCAAACACCTGATAGTTGGGCAGTTCACGCTTGGCATAGCGAGCCACCACCTGCCCCTCGCTCAACACGCTGGCCAGGTTGTAGCGACGCGGCACCGAGACCGAGCGGCTGCGTTCATCACCCCCGGACGGATGCCCCACCACCACATGCAGGTCTTTCAGACCGGCCAGCGCAGAGGCGATCGAATTCAGGGCATCATCGCAAGCCGTGATGAAGGAAGGCCGCAGGAACAAGTCCTCGGCTGCGTAGCCGCACAACGAGAGTTCTGGCGTGAGCACCAGGCGCACACCGCGGGCATAAGCCGACTTGGCCGCATCAATGATGCGCTGGGCATTGCCCGCCATGTCGCCGACCACAAAGTCAAGCTGGGCCACGCAAAGTTGGAGAGTCATAAGAGGCATGCAGGAAAACGACAGTCATTATGTCATCCGCACCGGGTTGCAACCGTGCGATTTCAGCCCGTCCGAGTGGGACGCGCTGTTGGCCGCCCAGGATCAGCCCACACCCTTCATGCGGCACGCCTACTTGCTGGCCCTGCACGACAGTGGCAGCGCCTGTGCCGAGACTGGTTGGCAGCCCGCTTTCGTGGGCGTGTGGCGCGGCCCGGCCCTGATCGCCGCCTGCCCGCTTTACCTCAAGGATCACTCCTATGGCGAGTACGTGTTTGACTGGGCCTGGGCCGACGCCTACCAGCGCCACGGCCTGCGCTACTACCCCAAGGCACTGATCGCCGTGCCCTTCACACCCGTGCCTGGCAGCCGTCTGCTGGCACGGGACAATGACGCACGGCAACGGTTGCTGCAGGCTGTGATCACGTGGTGCGAAGCGCAACAACTCTCCTCGCTCCACGTGCTTTTTGCCAGCGAGGCGGATGTGCAGGCCACAGATGCCCTGGGACTGATGCAGCGCCACACCGTGCAGTTTCACTGGCAGCGCCAGGGACAACGCGATTTTGATGAATACCTGTCTGGCCTCACGCAGGACAAACGCAAGAAAATCCGCCAGGAACGACGCCGGGTCGAGGAAGCCGGCGTGAGTTTCCGCCACGCGCGTGGCCGGGACATCTCAGCGCAGGACTGGGCTTTTTTCTACCAGTGCTATGAGCGGACCTACCTGGAACACGGTAACCGCCCTTACCTGCATCCCGCGTTTTTTGCCGACACGGCTCGGCTCATCCCGGACAACTGGTTGCTGTTCGTGGCGCAACGCGAAGGTCGAGACATCGCCTGCAGCCTGATCGGCCTGCACGATGAACCGGATCAGCCCAGGGTGGCCTATGGCCGCTATTGGGG
>VEQI01000402.1 GCA_018883305.1 Limnohabitans sp.
CCATGGTGGAGCAGGTGCTGCTGAATCTGGCGCGCAACGCCATGCAGGCCATGAGCGACGGCCCCAACAACACATCTGCCCGGCGCGAACTGAGCTTATCGGTCAAGCCCGCCGCCTCCAATGCCGCCAGCCGTTGGTTGGCGTTTGACGTGGCCGACCAGGGGCCAGGCATTTCGCCAGAGGTGGCCACCCAATTGTTCACGCCCTTTTTCACCACCAAAGAAGAAGGCATGGGTTTAGGCTTGAGCCTGTGTCGCACCGTCATTGAGCAACATGGGGGTTATTTGGGACACCAGGCCAATCAGCCTTGTGGCACGATTTTCAGCTTCACCTTGCCCGCCCAAATGGCATGAGGGCCGCAGCCTAGACAGAACCGGAGTGAGTGCATGCAACCTACCCAAAACGCCCAAATCTTCATCATTGATGACGATGCCGGCGTGCGAGAAGCGCTGGCCTGGCTGCTGCGCTCCAGGCGCCTGACCAGCCAATGCTTTGAAAGCGCAGACGCCTTTGTTGCGCAGTGGCGGCCTGATTGGCTGCCCGATCAGCCAAGCTGCATGCTGCTGGACGTTCGCATGCCAGGCATGAGTGGTTTGGCGCTGTTCGAGTGGTTGATCGAGCGGGATTTGTTGGCCGTGTGTCCGGTGATTTTTTTAACCGGCCATGCCGATGTGCCCACCGCGGTGGATGCGGTCAAACGCGGCGCCTTCGATTTTTGCGAAAAGCCCTTTTCAGACAACGCGCTGGTCGACCGGATCGAGCTGGCCTTGCAACGCTCTGCCGAAGTCCTGGAGAAAGTGCGCGCGCGCATGTCGGTTCAAGCCCGCCTGGATGAGCTCACGGAGCGCGAGCGCGATGTCTTGCGCTTGGTGGTTGAAGGCTTGCCCAACAAATTGATTGCCGACCAACTCGACATCAGCGTGCGCACGGTCGAAGTGCACCGCGCGCGTGTCTTTGACAAAATGGCGGTGAAGTCCGCGGTCGAATTGGCCAACCTCTTGCGCGGCGCAGACAAAGAAAACTGAAACCATGGAACGCTTCTTTGGGTACCTTGCCGCAGGCCTGATCGCTGTGACCTTGGCGGGTTGTGGCAGCCCCCCTGTGCGAACAGAGCTGCCGACGGCACCGACGCCTGCCACACCTGCGCCGTCGACGTCGCCCATGCCAGCGCCCCTGGCTGGCGATGTCGGGTTGCCGAACACCCCCCGCAGCCGATGGCTGCCCGCACGCTGGGAGGAGCTCCCGGGCTGGCAGGAAGACCCATTGCATGAGGCCTGGGAAGCGTTGTTGCGAAACTGCGAGCGACCTGGCGCGATGTTCGCCAAACACTGCCCCGATGTGCGTCGCCTGAGCATTGCCGACGGCGCCCAGCAGCGTGCCTGGCTGATGGCGCGCTTTCAGCCCTACCGCCTGGAAAGTGCCGAGGGCCAGGCCAATGGCCTGCTGACCAGCTATTACGAGCCCATCTTCGACGCCTCACGCGCGCGCCGACCCGGCTTTGAAACCCCTTTGTATGCACCGGCGCCCGGACTGGAGAATTTGCGCCGCACGGGCCGCACTTGGTTCACCCGGCGCGAGATTGAAACACTGCCAGAAGCCCGCGAGGCCTTGAAGGGCCGCGAGATTGCCTGGCTGGCCGATCCGGTCGATGCCATGGTGCTGCACATCCAAGGGTCAGGGCGTTTGCGCGTCACCGAAGCCGACGGCACCACGCGCACCGTGCGGGTGGCTTTTGCCGCCTCCAACGAACAGGCTTATCAAAGTATTGGCCGCTGGCTGCTCGACCAAGGCCTGGTGCGCGATGCCACCTGGCCTGGCATCAAAGCGTGGCTGGCCGCCAACCGTCACCGCACCCAAGAGCTGATGTGGACCAACCCGCGTTACATCTTTTTCCGCGAGGAAGCCCTGCCCGACCCGTCAGAAGGGCCCCGCGGCGCACAAGGCGTGCCCCTGACCGCTGGCCGCTCGGTGGCGATTGACCCGCAAAGCGTGCCCTACGGCACCCCGCTGTGGCTGGTCTCCGACGGGCCCACGCAAATGCTGCGTCGCTTGGTGGTCGCGCAAGACACGGGCAGCGCCATCGTGGGCGCGGTGCGCGCCGATTATTTTGCCGGCACCGGGGACGCGGCCGGCCAATTGGCGGGGCGCACCCGACAAAACCTGCGCATGTGGGCGCTGTGGCCCTTGCCCCAACGACCTTGATGCCTGGCGCAGATGTCCCCTGGGTTACTTGTGCCACGCGGCGCAAGTACGAAAATTTTTCGATCGATGACTGGCACTGTCTGTGCAAGCCCCCTACACTGGCTTGTCTGAGGAGACCCGAATGAATGCACCCTTGCCCGAGCACATCCGCAAAGCGCTGGAGACAGTGACCCTGGATGACAAATACTCACTGGACCATGGGCGCGCGTTCATGAGCGGCGTGCAAGCGCTGGTGAAGTTGCCCATGCTGCAACGCCAACGTGATGCGCTGGCGGGCAAAAACACTGCCGGCTTCATCAGCGGCTACCGCGGCTCGCCCTTGGGCAACTACGATCAGGCCCTTTGGAAGGCGCGCAAATACCTGCAAGCCCAAAACATTGTGTTTCAGCCGGGCGTCAACGAGGAGTTGGCCGCCACCGCCTTGTGGGGCACGCAGCAACTGGGCTTTGCGCCCCCGGGCAGCAACAAATTCGACGGCGTCTTCGGCATCTGGTATGGCAAAGGACCCGGCGTGGACCGCTGCTCCGACGTCTTCAAGCACGCCAACATGGCGGGCACCACCGCTTGGGGCGGGGTCCTGGC
>VEQI01000062.1 GCA_018883305.1 Limnohabitans sp.
GCGCAAGGAGACGCATACATGAGCAAGATTGGATTCATCGGCCTGGGCCGCATGGGCAAGGGCATGGCCAGCAACCTGCAGAAAAAAGGCTTTCAACTGGTGGTGTTGGACGTCAACCCGGCGCCGGTCAACGAGTTGGTGGCGTTGGGTGCCACGGCTGGACAAAGCGTGGCGCAGATTGCGCGTGACTGCGCCATTGTCATCACCATGCTGCCCACCGCCGTCGAGGTGGAGCAGGTGGCCAATGGCCCGGACGGGGTGTTTGCCCACGCGGCTGCGGGCAGCATCCTGATGGACATGAGCACCATTGATCCGTTGGCCACGGACCGCCTGCAAGTGGCGGCCCAGGCCAAGGGCCTGTCTGTGGTGGACGCCCCCGTGGGCCGCTTGGCCGAACATGCCGACCGCGGTGAATCGTTGTTCATGGTCGGCGCCAGCGAGGCGGATTTTGCCCGAGTCAAGCCCTTGCTGGATGCCATGGGCACCACGGTGTACCACTGCGGACCGGTGGGCACAGGCGGTCGGACCAAGTTGGTCAACAACTATGTGGCCGTGACCCTCACCCAAGTCAATGCCGAGGCGCTGGCCTTGTCGCAGCGCTTTGGCCTGGACATCACCAAGACCCTGGCCGTGTTGCTGGGCACCTCCGCCAACAACGGCCAGTTGCGCATGAACTTTCCCAGCAAGGTGTTGGCGGGTGACACCACGCCGGGCTTCACCATTGACCTGGCGCACAAGGACATGGCCCTGGTGCTGAGCGCCGCACACGCTGCACGGGTGCCCATGCCGGTGGCGGGTGCGGTGTTTGAAACCTACAGCCAGGCGCGTGCCAATGATTACGGACGGATCGATTTCTCCGGCATTGCCGATGCCATTTGTGATCTGGCCCGCATCGAGCGCGCGCGGGTGCCGCAGGGCTGGAAACCGAGCTGATGACGTCACCTGATTTTTGGAGTTTGAATGCCTGTCTATCGCAGTTTCCTGTTTGCCCCTGGCAACCACCCCCGTCGCGTTGAGAAATGCCTGACCCTGAGCACCGATGCCGTCATCCTCGATCTGGAAGACGCCGTCGCCCAGAATGAAAAAGAGTCAACCCGTGCCGTGGTGGTGCAGGCCTTGTCTCAGCCCCGTCGCTGTCAGGCCTATGTGCGCGTCAATGCCTTGAGCACCCCGTGGTCGTATGGTGACATTGAAGCCGTGGTGGTGGCCGGCCTGGATGGCATTGTGCTGCCCAAGGTGGAATCAGCCGCCGATCTGTTGACGGCGGAATGGATGATTTCAGCGCTGGAGCGCGCGCGCGGTCTCACGCCGGGTGCCATTGACCTCATGCCCATCATTGAAACCGCCAAGGGCTATGTGGCGCTGGAGTCCATTGTGCGTTCCGGCACGCGCGTCAAGCGCGTGGCCTTTGGCGCCGGCGACTTCACGCTGGATGCCGGCATCCGCTGGACCGCCGATGAGACCGAGCTGGTCTCTTATCGTTCCCAGATCGTGGTGCATTCGCGCGCAGCGGGGCTGGAGCCCCCCATCGACACGGTGTGGGTGGACCTGCGCAACATGGCCGGCTTCGAACGCTGCGTGCAGCATGTCAAGGGACTGGGCTTTCAAGGCAAGATGTGCATTCACCCGGACCAGATCCCGCTGGTGAATCAAGCCTTCCGTCCTTCGCCCGAGGAACTCACACGCGCGCAAAAAATGGTCAGCGCTTTTGAAGAGGCGGTGAAGCAAGGACTGGCCTCCATTCAGCTGGAGGGGCAGTTCATCGACTATCCCATCGCGTATGCCGCGCAACGCGTGCTGGACCGAGAAGCCGCGATTGTGCGGTCTGAGGGTGCGCTATAGAAGTTCAGCCAGTTCGCCCATGTGGCGAATGAGGCGCTGCACCGGCAAGCCTTCAAAGGCGCGCCCATCGCCGTGAGGGCACAGGCCCCACACCGTGGCACCGGCCGCCACGCCCGCGGTGGCTCCGGGGGCGGTGTCTTCAATCACCAGGCATTGCGCAGGGTCCACACCCAGGTGGGCCATGGCGGCCAGATAAACATCGGGCGCCGGTTTGGAGCGAGGTGTCTCATGTCCGCTGAAGATGCGGCCTTCAAAGTGTTCCAGCAGCCCCACCTTGCGCAGCTGCATTTCCACTTTGAAGCGGTCCGCCCCGGAGGCACAAGCAATGCAGTCACCCGTGTGCGCACGCGCGGCCATCACGGCCTGGGGCGCGCCTTGCATGATGACCAGACGCTCCTCCAGCGCAGCGTTGCGGCGTGCGTAAAAATCTTGCAGCCAGACCTCGGAAAACGGTTTGCCCGTGTGCGCTTCAATGAGGCCGCGCATTTCACGCACCGTGTGTCCAATGAAAATGCGCGCGCATTCGTCTTGAGACAAGGCCCAGCCACGCTCCTCCAGCAAGTCGCGCAAGACCCCATTGGTGATGGGCTCGCTGTCCACCAGCACGCCATCACAATCAAATAACACCGCTTGAAATCGCATGCCCGGATGATACCCGGGCATGTCCCGGAGACGGTGTCAGTTCATCAGGAAAACGCCCTTGCCTTCGTTTTGCTGATCGAAGAGCTTGTAGGCCTCATCGCCTTGGGCCAAACTCCAGCGGTGCGTGAAGAGTTGATCCACGTCGATGCCGCGATCCGCGATGAAGTCGGTGCACTCTTTCTGACCCACGGTGGAAAATGTCCATGAGCCAATCAGCGTGACTTGTCGGCGCAGCAGGTCGGGGCTGACATCCAACTCCACGTTGCCGCCTTCACCCACAAAGCAGGCTTTGCCCCAGGTACGCACGCATTGCACCGCCTGGCGACGTGCTTGTGCGGAAGAAGAGGCGTCGATGGACGCATGCGCGCCCAGGCCATGCGTCAGGTCCTTGATGGCTTGCAGCACGTCCACGTCCTTGGGGTTGAGCACCTCGGCTGCACCCAGGGCCTTGGCTTTGGCCAGACGTTGCGTACTCACATCCAGGGCAATGACGCGCGCGCCCATGGCGGTGGCCAGCTGGGTGGCGGACAGTCCCACGGGTCCTTGCCCAAACACCACCAGGGTCTGGTCGCCCGTCAGTTCCAGGCGCTTGAGGGCGCCCCAGGCCGTGCCGGTGCCACAGGCAATGGCGGCCCCCGTGGCAAAAGAAAGCTCGTCTCGCAAGGTCACCAGCGTTCGTGCAGGCACCTTGATGTAATCGGCATGACCGCCGTGGCCGGTGACGCCATAGACTTCAGCCACACCTTCGACGCACAACTGCATCCAGCCCGTGGAGCAGTGCGAGCAGCAGCCGCATCCACGGTAATGATGAACCATGGCGCGCTGCCCCAGCCAGGCCTGTTTGGGATTGACGTTGCTGCCCACTGCCACCACCACCCCGCAGGGCTCATGACCCGCGATTTTGGGTTCCGTGTTGCCCAGGCCCAGGGCGCGTTGCGCCTCGCCGGGCGCTGGTCGATAAAACTTCAGGTCACTGCCGCACATGCCCGAGGCTTTCATTTGCAGCACCACCTCGTCGGGGCCTGGGGTGGGGTCGGGGAAGTTTTGCAGGGCAACTGTGCGGTTGCCGGTGAAGACGAGACCTTGCATGTGGGCTCCAGTGAGATGTGATGAGAAGAAAACAGGTTGACGACAACGAGGATGTGCGTGGCACCTTAATCTGGCGTATCAGACCCCGCGCGCGCCTGCTGCGTAAAAACCGCCATCCACCGGAATGGCTGCACCCGACACGTAAGCCGCTTGATCAGACGCCAGGAACGCCGCCATGGCGGCGATCTCGGTGGTCAGGCCATAGCGTCCGGCGGGAATGGCCGCGGTATACGCTTTGCGAAACGCCGGGCTGTGCAGCACCTGCGTGAGCGGCGTGTCCACCGGTCCGGGGGCAATGGCATTGGCGGTGATGCCTTCCACGGTCAGTTCAGCGGCGATCTGGCGCATGAGTCCGATGACGGCCGCCTTGGAGGTGCCATAGGCGGTGCGCCCCGAGCCCACGGCACGCATGCCGGCCACCGAGGCAATGCTGATGATGCGGCCCCAACGACGCTTGCGCATCAGTCGCGCAGCATGTTGACTGCACAGCAGCGTGCCCGTGAGGTTGATGTTCATCGTTGCGTTCCAGTTGTCCAACGGGAAGTCGATGAAGGGATAGGTCTTGGCAATCCCCGCGTTGTTCACCAGCACGTCACAGCGCTTGAAGGTTTTGCCTACTTGGGCAAAGGCGGCAGCGATGGATTCGGCCGAGCCCACATCCAGTTCCAGAGGTGTGGCCAGGCCGCCCGTTTTCTGAATGGCATTGGCTGTTTTGGTGGCGGCCTTCAAGTCGCGGTCCGAGACAATCACGTGCAGTCCATCCTGGGCCAGGCGTTTGGCAATGGCGGCTCCGATGCCCACCGCCGCGCCCGTGATCAGGGCCACCCGAGGTGACGCCGCCTTGGAGGTCAAAGGCGCAGCTGACTTGGCAGCGGATGGCAAAGGCTTGGTCGCAGGACCGGTCTTTGAACGGGGGCGGGGGGATGGCATGGGGTGCTCCTCAGGGCGGGGAAAGGTCAGTGAATGCGCGTGGCATGAGGGTTTGGGTTGAGATTGTGTCAGTTTGTCGATGCGTCGTGACGGGTTGGCCACGAACCGGGCGTTGAAGTGTCACCCGGGTGTCTGCCAGCCACCGGTTGGTCCTCTGTGTGAGGCTGCAGGAATGGGCTGGGCGCAGGCAGGGACATCCCGTTCTGAGTAGGATCCAGTCGCATCAATCGGAAAGCCATCAAGGAAGTGTCATGACGGTGTACGATTCATTCGAAGCGTTCAAGGCCGCGGCCGAGCAGCAGGGCCCCTGCGAAGTGCTGGTGCGCGAATGGGCGCCCAACCACGAAGTGCCTGAACACGAGCACCCGTTCGATGTGCAGGCACAAATGCTAAGCGGTGATTTCTGGCTGACCTTGAATGGCCAGACGCGTCACCTGCGGGTGGGGGACACCTTTGAGGTGCCGCGTCACACACCGCATGCAGAGAAATACGGCCCGCAAGGTGCCGTCTTCTGGGCTGCGCGCAAGCATTGAAGTTGCCGGCGTTCACTGACGCAGACGTCCAGTGCAGATACCCAGAGGCGGTAGCGTCAAAGCGCAGGCATCACTTGCACCGCGCAGTATTTCAACTCCGGAATTTTTCCCACCGGATCCAGAGCAGCGTTGGTGAGCAGATTCGCCGCCGCTTCCCGATAAGCAAATGGGATGAAGAGGGTCATGTCGGGCGTGCCGTCATCCTGGCGTGTTCGCAGGACCACCTCGCCACGGCGCGAACTCACCCGCACCGTGTCGCCGGCTTGCAATTTCAACTGTTGGAGTGACGCACCACTCATGGACACGGTGGCCTCGGGCTCCAGGGCATCCAGCACGTGTGAGCGACGCGTCATGCTGCCGGTATGCCAATGCTCCAGTTGGCGACCGGTGATCAGCACCCAGGGGTAATCGGCATCGGGCGTTTCGTTGGCAGGCACCAGCCCCGCCGTCATCAGTCGAACACGGCCACTGGCGGTGGGAAAGCGCTGGTCAAAGATCACCGGATGACCCGGCTCGTTCTCACTCAGGCAAGGGTAGGTGACGCTGGACTGTTGCAGCAAGCGTTGCCAGGAAATACCGGCGATGGCGCCCGCCATGGTTTGACGCATCTCCTCATACACGGCCGCGACACCGGCATGTTCACCACGGTAGTGCCAGTTCAGCCCCAGGCGTTGTGCCAGTTGCTGAATGATCCACAGATCCTCCTGGGCGTCGCCTGGCGGCTGCAAGGCTTGCTGTCCCAATTGCACCATGCGGTCCGTGTTGCTGACCGTGCCGGTTTTTTCCGGCCAGGCACTGGCGGGCAGCACCACGTCCGCCAT
The DNA here is from genome assembly GCA_018883305.1 of Limnohabitans sp. GTDB lineage: Bacteria > Pseudomonadota > Gammaproteobacteria > Burkholderiales > Burkholderiaceae_C > Limnohabitans. Next base: position 5,858 of record VEQI01000062.1, read on the forward strand.
CCAGGCGGTCTCGGTCAGGAAGATGTCTTGCACCACCAGATGCGAAAGACTGGCCAGTGCATGGCGGGCATGGTGGAGGTTGGGGTCGCTCATCGCCGGGTTTTCGCCCAGGATGTACATGCCACGAATCTTGTGGGGATCGGCCTCGGGCGCCAGGGCGCGATCCATGATCTCCACCACGGTGTAACCGGGCTGATCGTCCAGCGGCATGCCCCAGAACTGCTCGAACCAGCGGTGCGCCTGCGGATCATTCACCCGCTGATAGTTGGGGAACATCATGGGGATCAGTCCCGCATCGCTGGCACCTTGCACGTTGTTTTGTCCGCGCAAGGGGTGCAGGCCAGTGCCAGGACGACCGATCTGCCCGGTGACGCTGGCCAGTGCGATCAGACAGCGCACGTTATCGGTGCCATGCACATGCTGACTCACGCCCATGCCCCACAGGATCATGGCCGCTGGGGCCTGCGCGTACGCACGTGCCACCTCGCGAATGGTGGCCGCAGCAATGCCACAGTGCTCGGCCATGCGTTCAGGGGAGAAGTCACGCACATGCTGCTGCAGCGCTTCAAAATCTTCGGTGCGTTCGGCGATGAAGGCCCGGTCGTGCAGTTGCTCGTCCAGGATGGTGTGCAGCATGGCGTTGAGCAGGGCCACATCGGTGTCAGGCTTGAACTGCAGGGTGCGCCAGGCATGTCGCGACAGGTCGGTGCGGCGTGGGTCCATCAGGACGATGCGCGCGCCCCGCTGCGCTGCGTTCTTCATCCAGGTGGCCGCCACCGGATGGTTCACCGTGGGGTTGGAGCCAATGACGATGATGAGGTCGGCGTGCTCGACATCACGCACCGGGTTGCTGACGGCGCCAGAGCCCACGCCTTCGAGCAGCGCGGCCACGCTGGAGGCGTGACACAGGCGCGTGCAGTGATCGACGTTGTTGCTGCCAAAGCCGGTGCGCACCAGTTTCTGGAACAGATAGGCTTCCTCATTGCTGCCCTTGGCCGAGCCAAAGCCCGCCAGGGCTTTGGGGCCGTGCGTTTGTTTCAACTGCAACAGGCCCTGCGCAGCCAGGTCCAGCGCCTCGTCCCAGGTGGCCTCACGAAACACCTGGTGCCATTCGCTGGGACTGAGGGTGAGGTCCATGTCCTTGGGTACACCGGGTTTGCGGATCAGGGGGCGGGTGAGCCGGTGCGGGTGATGCGCGTAATCGAATCCGAAGCGCCCCTTCACACACAGACGTGACTGATTGGCAGGCCCATCACGCCCCTCCACTTTGACGATGCGTTCATCCTTGACGTGATAGGTGATCAGACAACCCACGCCACAGAACGGACACACGGAGTCCACTTGTCGATCCACCTGCTGCGACCCCATCAGGGTTCGGGGGCTCAGAGCTCCGGTGGGGCAGGCCTGTACGCACTCGCCGCAGGCCACGCAAGTGCTGTGGCCCATGGGGTCATTCAAGTCGAACACGATGCGCGTGTGGGCCCCTCGGCCCTGGGTGCCGATGACGCCATTGACTTGCTCCTCGCGACAGGCGCGAACACAGCGGTCACACTGGATGCAGGCATCCAGGTTGACCACCATGGCTGGGTGGGAGTTATCGTGCAACGCGGGTCGAGGTGTCTGGGCGGCGGACAGCGCCTGTAGAGCCGGACGGACAGTCACGTCCAGTCGATGGGCCCACTCGCTCAATTCACCATGCGGACGTGCGGCGTCGTTGTCCACCCATTTCTGTCCGCTGGCTGGCGTGTCCGCCAGCAGCATCTCCAGCACCATCTGCTGGCTTTTGCGCGCGCGCGGACTGTCGGTTTGCACCACCATGCCTGGTTGGGCGTTGCGACAGCAACTGGGTGCCAGGGTGCGTTCTCCCTGAATTTCCACCACGCAGGCGCGGCAGTTGCCGTCCGGGCGATAACCGGGTTTGTGACACAGATGAGGAATCTCGATGCCCAGGCGCTGCGCCGTTTCCCACAGGGTTTCACCTGGACGAGCCTGCACTGGCTGGCCATTGAGCTGGAAGTCAATGTCACTCATGGCGAGACCCCAGGCGATGCGTGTCGCACAGGCTCGACGTCAGGGCGACCATCCACTTCGTGGGTAAAGTATTGAAGGACACAGCGAATCGGGTTGGGGGCTGCCTGACCCAGGCCGCAGATCGAGGCGTCACCCATGACTTGGGCCAGGTCCAGCAGGGTTTCCTGGTCCCACACCGGGGCTTGCATGAGTTGTGCGGCTTTGTCGGTGCCCACGCGGCAAGGGGTGCATTGGCCACAACTTTCATCGGCAAAAAATCGCATCACATTCAACGCGGCATCGCGTGCACGGTCTTGCTGACTCAGCACCACCACGGCCGCTGAGCCGATGAAGCACCCATGCGCCTGCAAGGTGTCGAAGTCCAACGGCACATCGGCCAGGCTGGCTGGCAGGATGCCGCCTGAAGCGCCCCCCGGCAGATAGGCGTAGAGGGTGTGGCCCTCTGCCATGCCACCACAGTGCTCATCAATCAATTCGCGCAGCGTGATGCCGGCGGGCGCCAACTTGACGCCAGGCTGCTTGACACGCCCGCTCACGCTGAAAGAGCGCAGGCCTTGTCGGCCATGACGCCCTTGGGAAACAAACCAGTCGGGGCCACGCTCCACGATCTCCCGCACCCAGTAAAGCGTCTCGAAGTTGTGCGCCAACGTGGGGCGACCAAAAAGTCCTACCTGCGCGATATAGGGCGGGCGCTTGCGCGGTTCGCCCCGTTTGCCCTCCAGGCTTTCCAATAGCGCAGATTCTTCGCCGCAGATATAGGCCCCTGCGCCGCGGCGTAATTCCATCTGGGGCAAGGGGCAAGGTGGATCGTTCTCCAGATCTGCCAGGGCCTGGGTGAGCAGCGCGCGACAGCCGTGGTATTCGTCACGCAGGTAAATGTAGACCTGGGCGGTGCCCACGACCTGGGCCGCAATGAGCATACCTTCCAGGAAGCGATGCGGGTCACGCTCCAGGTAGGTGCGGTCCTTGAACGTGCCTGGCTCGCCTTCGTCCAGGTTCACCACCAGGTAACGCGGGGCGGGCTGTTCGCGCACGATGCGCCACTTGCGGCCCATGGGAAACCCGGCGCCCCCCAGGCCGCGCAAGCCCGATTGCTCGACGGTGTTCAGCACCTCATCGGCTGACAGCTCGCCATTCACGACCGAGGCAGCCAACACGTAGCCACCACTGGCACGGTAATCATGATAAGAGGTGGTGTCGGCTGGCCCAGGGTCTTGGGTGGCACCTTGCGACACCAGGGCCTGAACGGCTGGCACCGTGGCCTGTGTCAACGCGCGTTGTCCCACCACCGCCACTGGCGCTTGCTCGCAGCGTCCCACACAGGGGGCAGGAATCACGCGCACCTGCGGGCCCAGCAGTTGCGTCAACCGTGTCAACAAGGGACCAGCGCCTTGCAGGGTGCAACTCAGGCTTTCACACACGCGCACGGTTAGCGCCGGTGCTTGTTCGTTGTCTTCCAGAATCTGGAAGTGGTGATAGAAACTGGCCACCTCCATGACCTCTGCCAGCGGCAGGTTCATGTCATGCGCCAAGGCCACCAGGTGTGGACGTGACAGCGCGCCATGCCGGTCATTGAGGACATGCAAATACTCGATCAACCGATCACGGGCAAACCCCTGGGGCGGACATGGCCCCAGCCACGCACGCACATCCGCCAGGGCTTGCGCCTGAGGTTGGCGACCACGCATGTGTGATCGCGTTGCGCGACGGCCAGCGCGCAAGGTGTCAGGCGTGCCCAGCACTTGCGTGGTGACAATATCTTTCATGCTGTGATCCATTGTCTACCTTGTGTGGGAGCCCGGCGCGTACCTTGAGCCTCAATAGGTCTCCAGGTGCAGACGGCCTTCTTTCTTGAGCGTGCTGCCCAGCGTGTCCCAGGACAGGCCGGCGTTCTCGGCAATGTCACGCAGCGCCAGCACCACGCCTTCTTCCATGCTCTTCAAGCCGCACACATAGATGCACGTGTTGGGGTCTTTCAGCAGCTCCACCAGATCGGCGGCGCGTTCACGCAGCAGATCCTGCACATAGCGCTTGGGGACGCCCGGTGTTCGTGAGAACGCGAAATGGATGTCAATGAAATCCTTGGGCAGTTTCTGCAGCGGACCGAAGTAAGGCAATTCCTGCTGGGTGCGCGCGCCAAAGAACAGCTTCAAGCGACCGCCTTCAAACTTGCCGCTCTGGCGCAGTCGGCGACGCCATTCAGTCATGGCGCGCATGGGGGCGCTGCCCGTGCCGGTGCAGATCATCACGATGTTGGAGCGCGGGTGGTTGGGCATCAGGAATGAGGTGCCGAACGGGCCGATCACCTGAACCTTGTCGCCCGGCTTCAGGTCGCACACGTAGTTGGAGCACACCCCGCGCACGGCCTTGCCGTCATGGTCTTCCACCACGCGCTTGACGGTGAGCGAGAGGTTGTTGTACCCGGGGCGCTCGCCGTTGCGCGGGCTGGCAATCGAGTACTGACGCGCATGGTGCGGCTTGCCTTTGTCGTCCGTGCCAGGTGGAATGATGCCGATGGATTGGCCTTCCAGCACAGGGAAGGGCATGCTGCCGAAATCCAGCACCACGTGGTGCGTCTCGTTTTCGGTGCCGGCCTCATTGACCTGAACATTGCCGACCACCGTGGCGGTGACCGGGGCTTTGGGGCCATGCAGATTCACGTAGGGGTGCGCGGCAGACCAGGGCGGAACCGATGCACCCCATTGGCTGGAGGAGAAAACCGAATCGGTGGTGGCGGTGGTTGTGGCAGAGGCCGAGGATGCCGAGGTGGTGGCCGCTTGGGCGATCACCTCTTGAGCCACTGCGCCTGCGGCTTGCAATTCTTCGTCCGACAATGGCGCGGGCAAGGCCTCCCAACCCAGTTGCTCCTCGATGGTGTAGGCCTTGTGCTTGAGCACCGAGCGCCAGTTGTCGATGGAGCCCGTGGGGCAAGGCGGCACGCAGGCCATGCAGAAATTGCAGACGTCGGCCTTGACCACATAGTTGACCGAATCGTGCGTGATGGCACCCACCGGACAGATGGCTTCGCAAGTGTTGCAGCGGATGCAGATCTCGGGGTCGATCAGATGCTGGTTGAGGATGGCGCTGTCGGACATGGCAGGTCTCCTGAAGTGTATTGTTGTAGGGCGCCAGCGTGACGACGCTGTGGGTGCGCGGGGTGAACGTCAATCGTTCGATGTTGCCACAAAAGAGAAGCCTCCGAAGAGGCTCCTGGTTTGAGGGTCATCCGGCAAATACCCCGAGCACACGCCGGGGGCTCAACGCCAGATGACACCCTCGGGTGCGATCAGTTGAAACGCACGTAGTCGAAGTCCACCGGCTGACGGTTGATACCCATGGCGGGCGGGGCAATCCAGTTGGCGAACTTGCCCGGCTCCACCACGCGACCCATCAGGCTGGCCACAAAGGCACGGTCGGCGCCGCTGGGCAGCCAGTTGTCCACGTTGGCATTCCATTCGGCATCGGAGATCACACGGCCGTCCGGTGAAATCTTGACGCCCGAGAGCGCGCCGATGTTGCGGTGGAAGGCCTTGTGCGGTGCCTTGAGACGGAAGGGGATACCGGCTTTCTCGATCACCTTGTTCCAACGCTCGATGCCCGCCAGGCTGTCCTTGATGTAGTCATCACGCAGCACTTCGTTCAAGGCATTCAGCATCGGCACTTCCTTCTCGGTGAGCTGGCCGTTGACGACTTGCAGCACCTTGTAGCTCTGGCTCTTGAGGATGTGGTCGTCGGTGCGCTTGCCTTCTTCAAAGCGGCCCTTCAAACCGGTGGAGTAGAAGGTGGCGGCGTTGCTGGACTCGTCGGCGCCGAACAGGTCGATGGTGACGCTGAAGTGGAAGTTCAGGTAGCGCTGCAGTGTGGGCAGATCGATCACGCCGGCGGCGCGCAGCTTGCCCACGTCGTCGGTCTTGAGCTCGTTCATCATCTGGCAGGTGCGCTGGATGACGCGCGAGACACCGCTCTCGCCCACAAACATGTGGTGCGCTTCTTCGGTCAGCATGAACTTGGTGGTGCGGGCCAGCGGGTCGAAGCTGGATTCGGCCAGGGCGCACAGCTGGAACTTGCCGTCACGGTCGGTGAAGTAGGTGAACATGAAGAAGCTCAGCCAGTCGGGCGTTTGCTCGTTGAAGGCTTGCAGGATGCGTGGGTTGTCCTGCTGACCGCTACGGCGCTCGAGCAGGGCTTCGCCTTCCTCGCGACCGTCACGGCCAAAGTACTTGTGCAGCAGATAGACCATGGCCCACAGGTGACGGCCTTCTTCCACGTTCACCTGGAACAGGTTGCGCAGGTCGTACTGGCTGGGGCAGGTCAGGCCCAGGTGGCGTTG
>VEQI01000063.1 GCA_018883305.1 Limnohabitans sp.
TCGCGTCTCCTGGTAATGGTGAGATATGGGTCTGTACTAGATCAATCAATCTCGATTAATTATGCTTCAATTATCATATTTTGACAAAATGCAAAAAATAACCCAGAATCCCATCCCGCATGACCTTGACGGTCGTCAATCCCTGATTCGTTTTCCAACACCTCACATCCCACGGAGACATCCATGTTCGCAAAACGCCGTTTCGGTCTGACGCTCGCTGCGCTGGCGCTGGCAGGACTTGCCCCTCTGGCCCAGGCTCAGGATTACCCCAGCAAGGCCATTCGCATCATTGCCCCTTTCCCCACCGGCACGGGGCCAGACGCCAACACGCGTGAAATTGCCGCCGAATTGACCAAGGTGCTGGGGCAATCGGTGGTGGTGGAAAACCGCCCGGGGGCCTCCAACATGATCGGCATGGAAGCCGGTGCCAAAGCCGCCCCCGACGGCTACACCCTGGTGATGGGGGCCACCACCTCGCTGTCCGTAGTGCCGCACCTCTACAGCAAAGTACCCTACAAGGCGGATCGTGACTTCGTGCCCATCAGCATCGTGGGCTTGCTCAATACGGCGCTGACCGCCCATCCCAGCCTGAAAGAGAACACCGCCAAGGAACTGATCGAGCGCCTGAAGAAGCAGCCTGGTTCGGTCAACGCGGCCACCTCCGGGGTGGGCAGCTATTCGCACCTGGCCGGAGAATGGTTTGCGGCGGCGGCTGGCGTCAAGATCGACTTTGTTCCCTACAACACCACCAGCCCCTATGCGGATCTGGTGGCCGGCCAGGTTCAAGTCATCTTCGATGCCCTGCCCGCAGCGATTGGCAATGTGCGCGCCGGCAAACTGAAAATGCTGGCTCTGACGGGCAAGACCCGCCATCCCAATTTCCCGGATGTCCCCACCTTTGCCGAGGCGGGCTTGCCGGACTACAGCCCCACGGCCTGGATCGGCCTGTTCGCGCCGGCAGGCACACCCGCCGCCATCGTCAACAAGTTGGGTGATGCCATGCAAAAAGCGGCTGCGCAAAACCCGGAGCTGATCGCCAAGTGGCGCTCTTATGGCGGGGATCTGAAGGCGCAGACGCCGGCCGAGTTCACCGCCTTCCTCAGGCAGGACAACCAGCTGTGGGGGCAGGCCATTCGCAACACCGGTTTGAAGCTGGACTGAGTCCGCGGTGGCCAGATCATCGGACTCGGGTTTTCCTGAGGGCAGGTGTCTGCGCGGGTAAGTTTATGGAAGGGAACTTGCTGCCCAATGGGTCTAGACAGTCGGACGTGGCGATGTGATGGTCGCACACAACAAGCGTGCCGGGTGCTGTCTAGAATTCCACAACCCATGAAAGATGCCGTCGACATCCCCACCCCAGACACCGGCCGTGCCGGTGCACCGGTCGTCGACCCCATGGCCTTGCGCACCTGGCTGCGCTTGCTCACCTGCCACAACCAGATCGAAGCCAACCTGCGCAACCGCTTGCGACTGGGCTTTGACACCACCCTGCCCCGCTTTGACCTGATGGCCCAACTGGAACGCCACCCCAAGGGCCTGAAGATGCGCGAACTGTCGCGCTTGCTGATGGTGACGGGGGGAAATGTGACGGGACTGGCCGACAGACTGGCCGAAGAGGGTTTGATTGAGCGCCGCGACGACCCGCGAGACCGCCGCGCCTACTATGTGTCCCTCACACCCAAGGGACGTGAGCAATTCCAGGTCATGGCCCGTGAGCATGAGCAATGGGTGACCAGCCTGTTTGCGGCACTGAGCGGCCAAGAGCTCAGCCAGTTGTGGGACTTGCTGGGCAAGCTCAAGCAGGCATCGGGTGCTGATAAATAGTTTACAAATAAACAATTCTTTTCTAAACTAATAGCGGGTTCGACCTGAATCCGAACGCCCGGCCCGGCTAGGCAGCAGGGGCCGCTGAAATCTTGTTCCCTCGGGAGGTCCTGATGCGAATCGTGTGTCTGGGTGGCGGACCGGCTGGTCTGTATTTCGCCATCCTCATGAAAAAGGCAAATCCGGCCCATGACATCACGGTGATCGAACGCAACGCGGCTGACAACACCTTTGGCTGGGGCGTGGTGTTTTCCGATCAAACCATGGACGGATTCCGTGAGGCCGACCCGGAGGTGGTGCGAGCCATCGAGGACAACTTCCACCACTGGGACGACATCGACATCCACTTCAAGGGACGAATGATCCGCTCGGGCGGACATGGTTTTTGCGGCATCGCTCGATTGAAATTGCTGGAAATTTTTCAACAGCGCGCCACCGAGCTGGGCGTGAAGATGGTGTTCGAGCAAGACATCAAGAACCCGGACGATTACGCGCGTGACTACGATCTGGTGATTGGCGCGGACGGGGTCAACTCCATCACCCGCAGCCGACATGAAGCGCACTTCAATCCGCGCATTGACACGCGGCAGTGCCGATTCATTTGGCTGGGCACACGCAAGAAACTGGATGCCTTCACCTTTGCCTTCAAAGAAACGCCCTGGGGCTGGTTCAACTTGCATGCCTACCGGTTCAACGACGAGATGTCCACCTTCATTGTGGAGACGCCGGAGAGCACCTGGCTGAAGGCCGGGTTGGACAAATTTGAAATCCCCGAGTCGATTGCGTTTTGTGAAAGACTGTTCGCAGACTTGCTGGATGGCCATTCCTTGATGTCCAACGCCAAGCACTTGCGTGGATCCGCGGTGTGGATCAAATTCAACCGGGTGCTGTGCGAGCGCTGGTACAAGGACAACATCGTGTTGTTGGGCGATGCCGCGCACACGGCGCATTTCTCCATTGGCTCCGGCACCAAGCTGGCCATGGAAGACGCCATCTCCTTGGTCAAGGTACTCAACAGCAGCGAGGGCAGCGTGCCGCAGCGGCTGGCCCGCTACCAGGCGGAGCGGGAAGTGGAGGCGCTGAAATTGCAAAGCGCGGCGCGCAACCGCATGACCTGGTTCGAGCACATCGATCGCTATGTGCATCTTGAGCCCGAGCAGTTTGCCTTTGCGTTGCTCACGGGCAGTCAGCGCGTGGGCCACGGCAATCAGAAGCTGCGTGATCCGAAGTACATCGATGATCTGGATCGGTGGTGGGCGCGTCAACATGGCCTGCCGGATCGTGCGGTGCCGCCCATGTTCACACCCTTCACATTGCGTGGCATGACGCTCGTCAACCGCGTGGTGGTGTCGCCGATGTGCACGTACTCGGCGCAGGACGGTGTGCCCAACGATTTCCATTTTCAGCACTACACTGCACGCGCCTTGGGCGGGGCAGGGCTGGTGATGACGGAGATGACCTGTGTCTCCGCCGATGCGCGCATCACCCCCGGTTGCGCTGGCTTGTGGAACGACGCGCAGCAAGTCGGCTGGAAACGCATCGTGGACTTTGCGCATGCCCACAGCCCGGCCAAGATGGCGATTCAGATAGGCCATGCGGGACGAAAAGGGTCGACACGGCTGGCCTGGGATGGCATTGATCAACCGTTGGATCAAGGTAACTGGCCCTTGATCGCCCCCTCGCCCTTGCCGCTGATGCCTGGTGTGTCGCAAGTCCCGCGCGAGATGACGCGCGCCGACATGGACGCCGTCAAGCAAGACTTTGTGGCTGCCACTGCGCGTGCGCGTGAAGCGGGCTTTGACATGGTGGAGTTCCATGCGGCGCATGGCTATCTCATGTCCTCCTTCATTTCGCCGCTGACCAATCAGCGCAAAGATGCCTATGGTGGCTCCACCGAAGCGCGCTGTCGCTTTCCGCTGGAAGTCTTCTGTGCCATGCGTGCCGTCTGGCCTGCCGAGCGTCCGATGTCGGTGCGTATTTCCGCCACCGACTGGGTGCCCGGTGGCATGACCCCCGAGGAAGCCACGGTGGTGGCAGCGCTGTTCCGTGACGCCGGTGCGGACATCGTGCACGTCTCGGCCGGTCAGGTGAGCAAGGACGAGAAGCCGGTGTATGGCCGCATGTTCCAGGTGCCGTTCTCGGACCAGATTCGCAACGAGTTGCAGGTGCCGACGATAGCCGTGGGCAACATCTTTGAAGCGGATCATGTGAACACCATCATCGCTGCTGGGCGCGCCGATCTGTGCGCCCTGGCGCGTCCCCATCTGGCCGATCCGGCGTGGACGTTGCATGCGGCGGCCGAGCAAGGCTTTGCCGACATCACCTGGCCCCGACCCTATGTGGGTGGCAAGCTGCAACTGGAACGCAATCTGGAGCGCGCGGGGCAACTTGCGCTGGTGGCTTGACGCGCCATCGACCTTGAATCCTTTGCATGCACCTCTTGCTTGAACCCTTGCGTGACGTATCAGGAGACCTTTGAATGAACCCCGCATCGATGCAGGACCATCGCCGTCCATTTCAACATTACACCGCCCGTCACTTTCACTGGACGTGCAGTGACGATGGCCGCGTGGCCACCATCACACTGAATCGTCCCGATAAAAAAAATCCGTTGACCTTCGAGTCCTATGCGGAGTTGCGCGACCTGTTTCGCGACCTGACCTACGCCAGCGATGTGCGCAGCGTGGTGATCACGGGTGAGGGGGGCAATTTCTGTTCGGGTGGCGATGTGTTTGAAATCATCGAACCCCTCACCCGCATGCCCATGCCCGAACTGCTGGCCTTCACGCGCATGACAGGGGATTTGGTCAAGGCCATGCGCCGCGCGCCACAGCCGATCATCGCCGCTATCGACGGGATCTGCGCGGGCGCGGGTGCGATGGTGGCCCTGGCCAGTGACTTCCGGCTCGGCACGGCCAAAGCCAAGACTGCCTTTTTGTTCACGCGCGTGGGCCTGGCCGGTGCGGACATGGGGGCTTGCGGCTTGCTGCCACGCATGATCGGCCAGGGGCGCGCCAACGAGTTGCTGATGACCGGGCGCGTGATGACCGCCGCGGAAGGACAGCATTGGGGATTCTTCAACGCCTTGCATGAACCGCAGGAGGTGGTGGCGCAGGCGCAAACACTGGCGCGCAACCTGGCAGACGGGCCGTGGTTTGCGCACGGCATAACCAAGACCATGATCAACCAGGAATGGGCCATGGGCATCGAGGAAATGATCGAGTCCGAAGCGCAGGCGCAGGCCATTTGCATGATGACGCACGACTTCAAGCGTGCCTTCGATGCGTTTGCCGCCAAGCAAGCACCCCAATTCGAAGGCAACTGAGGCACTTGCACTCGCACCACTGAGCCTGGATGAACATGACGCACGCTGCCGCCGCACACCCTGCTTTGCCCGCCGCTTTGCAAGCGCACCTGGATTTGCCGATGTATGACGAGGGTCACCGCGCCCTGGCGCAGTCGCTCTGGCAATGGGCGCAAGCCTTGCCCCCGGTGAACCATGACGACACCGACCACGCCTGTCAGCAGTTGGTGCGACAACTCGGAGAAGCGGGTTTTCTGCGCTACTGTGTACCTGCCGCCTATGGCGGCGCTTTGCCGGAACTCGACTCGCGCGCGCTGTGTCTGATCCGCGAGATCCTGGGTTGGCACGATGGATTGGCCGACTTTGCCTTTGCCATGCAAGGCCTGGGCACCGGCGCCATTTCATTGGCCGGGACGCACGCGCACAAGCAAGCCATCCTGCCCCGGGTGGCCCGCGGCGAATGGATCTCCGCCTTTGCGCTTACCGAGCCGCTGGCGGGCTCCGATGTGGGCGCGATGCAATGCGAAGCCCGACTTGAAGGGGATCATTACGTCATCACCGGTGAGAAAACCTGGATCTCCAATGGCGGTATTGCGGATGTGTATTGCCTGTTTGCGCGCACCGGTGAGGCGCCGGGTGCGAGAGGCATATCCGCTTTCATCATCACACCAGACATGCCCGGGTTTGAAGTGGCCGAACGACTGGAGGTGATGGCCCCACATCCGCTGGCGCGTCTGCGATTCAATGGCATGCGGGTGCCGCTGTCTCAGCGACTGGGTGCGCCGGGTGAGGGTTTCAAGATTGCCATGCGCACGCTCGATATCTTTCGTGCGTCGGTGGCAGCAGCGGCTTTGGGCTTTGCACGGCGTGCGCTGCATGAAAGCGTGTTGCACGCGCGGGCCCGTTCCATGTTTGGGCAGCATCTGGCTGACTTCCAGTTGACCCAGGCCCGGCTGGGCGAGATGGCCACCGACCTGGAGGCCGCCGCGCTCCTCACCGTGCGCGCAGCCTGGCAGCGCGATGTGCTCCAACGACCCGCCACGCGTGAAGCGGCCATGGCCAAGATGACCGCCACCGAGCATGCGCAACGCATCATTGACGCTGCGGTGCAGTTGCAAGGTGGGCAAGGCGTGCGTCGCGGCAACATCGTGGAATCTTTGTACCGGGAGATCCGCGCGCTGCGTATCTATGAAGGCGCCACCGAGGTGCAAAAGCTCATCATCGGTCGAGACCTTTTGAAGTCCCACGACTGACGTCCATCATCTGTTCCACCCAGACGGTTTATCCGCTGCTGATCCTCTCCCACACACTGGTTGCTTCACCATGACCACCATCACCGATCTGCGTCACGCCATCATCCAACCGCCCGGTTGGGCGCCACCCAAGGGCTATGCCAATGGCGTGCTGGCCAGTGGTCAGCAGTTGTTTGTGGGTGGACAGATTGGCTGGAACGCGCAGTGTCAATTTGAGAGCGACGACCTGGTGCTTCAGGTGCGACAGGCCTTGCGCAACTGTCTGGACGTGGTGGAAGCTGCAGGCGGCCAAGCCCATCACATCACACGCATGACCTGGTATCTGGTGGACAAAAAAACGTATGTCGCACGCTTGAAGGAGATTGGGGCGGCGTATCGGGAGGTGATGGGGCGCCACTTCCCGGCCATGACGGCGGTGCAGGTGGTGAGCCTGGTGGAGGATCGGGCGTTGGTGGAGATCGAGGTCACGGCGGTGCTGCCCTGAGCGGGCGCCATCGTGAGGGCAGATCGCCTCGCATCCCTTGATGTGGGAAGCGCGAAACGTCACCAGGCCATGTCGTACCCGACAGTGATCGGCGCATGGTCAGAAAACTTCTCGTCCTTGTAAATGCTGACCTCACGGGCCGTTTGAGCCATGGCGGTCGTGGCCAGGTGATAGTCCAGCCGCCATCCCACATTGTTGGCATAGGCCTGTCCGCGATTGCTCCACCAGGTGTAACAAGTGTCTGTGGTGTCCGGATGCAGTTGACGGTACACATCCACCAGTCCATGCTGCGTCAGCATCTGGGTCATCCAGGCGCGCTCTTCGGGCAAAAAGCCGCTGTTCTTCTGGTTGCTGCGCCAGTTCTTCAAATCGATGGCCTGGTGCGCGATGTTGACGTCGCCACACAGAATGAAGTCGCGTTCGGACTGCAAGGACACCAGGTGCGGCTCCATCAGCGCCAGAAAACGAAACTTGGCTTCCTGCCGCTCGGGGCCGGAGGAGCCACTGGGAAAGTAGCAGCTGATGAGCGAGCGTTTGCGCCGCGCTGTGTCAAAGCGCAATTCAATGTAACGGCCCTCGGCATCAAACTCGGGCGAACCAAAACCGAGGATCACGTCCGAGGGCTCCAGTCGGGTGTAGATGCCCACGCCGGAGTAGCCCTTTTTCTCGGCGAAATGAAACCGGCCCGGCAAACCCGCCAACCCGTCGAACTTGCCCGCGACATCCGCGGCCTGCGCTTTCACTTCCTGCACGCAAATACAATCCGGGGCGCTACGCTCGATCCAGGCTTCCACGCCTTTGCTGGTGGCGGAGCGAATGCCGTTGAGGTTGAGACTGGTGAGTTTGAACAAGGAAGTAGCCATGACAGAGAACGTAAAAGCGCAGGACGCACTGGCCCAGGAATTCGTGCAATTCTCGCTCGATTGCGGGGTACTGCGCTTTGGCGAGTTCAAAACCAAGGCCGGTCGGCTCTCGCCCTACTTCTTCAACGCGGGTTTGTTTGACGACGGTGCCAAGTTGGGTCGTCTGGCCCAGTGCTATGCCCGCCGCATTCAAGACAGCGGCATCGAGTTCGACATGATCTTTGGCCCAGCCTACAAAGGCATTCCGTTGGGGGCAGCCGTGGCCATCGAACTGGCTCGTCTGGGGCGCAACGTGCCGTTTGCCTACAACCGCAAAGAGGCCAAGGATCACGGCGAGGGTGGCTCACTGGTGGGGGCACCCCTTAAAGGGCGCGTGCTCATCGTGGACGATGTCATGAGCGCAGGCACGGCCGTGCGTGAGTCCATTCAACTCATTCAAAAGGCCGGTGCCATCGCCCATGCCGTGGCGATTGCGCTGGACCGTCAGGAAATGGCCACCGAGCCGCAGGGCAACCAGGTGGTGGATGTGCCCTACAGCGCCGTGCAATATGTGCGCACGCAACTGGGCATGCAGGTCTGTGCCATTGCGTCCCTGGCCGATTTGCTGGCGTATCTGCAACAGCACCAGGGCGCCGACATGGCGCCGCACCTTTCACGCGTGCAGGCCTATCGCGATCGCTACGGCGTGTCTTGAGTTTCAGCGCGCTGCGCTGGTGTTACGTGGCGCCGATGTGGGCGGCGCGCCGTGCATGGCCTGGTTGAGGTGGCGTCGCACGTTCCAGTCCAGCAGTGCCAGCCGTGCACGGGCCTGACGATCCAGCACGTCGGACCAGCGGCAATTGTCCGAGACTTGCCCCTGGCTATTCACACAACCCAGGCTGGTGACCTGACCCGCTTGCCAGACCGATGTGGCGGTGCGCACGCCACCCAGCATGGTCACGGCCATGGGCGTGGTGGTCTGCGGTTGATCGCCCGTGCGGAGCGAAGCCGTGTCGCAACGCATCAGATCGCGTCCGGTGTGCAAATAACCATGGGCGATGCCCAGCAGCGGCAGCAGGGTGGGGAAGATATCCAGGTGGCTGGCGGGTGCATCGAGTGCGTCCGGGCATGTCGCAGTGCCCGCGCCCCACACCATCAGTGGCACCCGGTGTTGCAGCACCCGACGTGACGGCGTGGTGTACAAGCCGGTGGTGCGCATGGTGTGGTCGCCAGTGGCCGCGATCACCGTCTGGCGAACCTGCCCACCACGACTGACCGATTGCACCAGCGCAGCCAGCTGGTCATTGGCATAGCGATAGGTTTTCAAGCTGGCCAACAACGACTCATCCGAGCGATCCCCCGGCCAGTCCGTCACGCGGTAATCCGGGGCGTGGTAGGACGCGGGCAGCTCGTACGGCGGATGGTGCGTGGTGGGCATGGCGTAGACAAACAAGGGGCGGCGTCGGGCCGGGTCATGCAAGCGCTCGTCGATGTAGCGAAACAGGAATTCATCCCACACGCCCCACAGGCCGCCTTGTGCGCCAGGAAAGTGGGCGCGCAGGGTGGCAGCGTCCACCACTTCATCAAACCCCTGGGTGGGCAACACCCGGTTGAGCTCGCGCCAGCCGGTGTGTCCCGACGTCACGAACAGCGTGTCGTAGCCGGCTCGCTGCATGACCCGCGCCACACTCCAGTCAAACGGAATGTGTCGGTACTGGCCGGTGGTGATGGGGGTGATGGGGGTGCCCAACAGCAAGGACTCCAGGGCCGGGTGAGTGCCGATGTGCGCCGCATCGACATTGCGGAAATGCCAGGCGTTGGGCATGACCTGCGCCAGATCGCCCGCGACATCAAGCTGGGGCGATTGATAAAGCAAGGGCTCGGCGCTCCAGGACTCCATTTGGACAAAGACTAAATTCTGGCCAGTCGGTCGCCCAGCCCCAGTTTGCACCAGCCAGTGAGCCAGGGCACGCTCATCCTTGAATGAAGAACCGCCCAGGGCCAGTGCAGCCTCTTGCGGACTGTTGAAACCATAGGTCTTCAAGCCGGTGCGATCGTCCCCTACGTCGGTGGAGTCCTTGTAAGCGTTCCAGGCAAAGTACAGCGACATCACACCGTTGGGGATGGCGTGGTTCAGCACAGGCTTGCTGGTGGCGGTCACCTGGTCCAGTTGCAGCGCCATGCCCTTGAGCGTGCCCTTGCCCGCCACGACCCAGACCCCCATACACAGCAGCGACAGCCCCACGGCGGTGAGTGGATGCATGTGCGCCCGGTCAGGGGGAACGAGTTGTTGCATCAAGCGTCGAACCGCCCAACCCATGACCGCCAATGTGATGGCCAGCAGCAGCGCGATGTGCAGCAGGGGAAAGTCCCGCAGGATGGTGAGTAACACCGAGGTGGTGTCGTCATCCACCAAACCGAAGATCACGCTGTCGATGGGCGTTTTATAAAATTGGTAATAAAAGTAATTGGTGACGGCCAGCACGCCAAAGGCCAACACCCACAGCCCCACCACGCCGTGGCGAATCCTGCGTGGCAGACACAGCAGGGGCCACAAGACAAATGCGCTCACCGCAGCGGCCTTAATGTCAAAGCGCAGGCCCATCAGCAAGGCTTGCGGCAATTCTCGCCAGAGATCGCCACCGGTCACGGGCCAGAAGCTGGCCAGCTGGTAACCACGAAACACAAACAGGCTCAGGCACAACACCAGACCAATGGCCGTGGCCAGGCGCATGGCTGCCCACCAGCCCAGCGCGGCACGCCCGACCCAGTCACGCAGTGCCGCCATGGGGTGCTCCAGCGTGTGAGCGCTCGATCAGCCTAACCGCGCCTTGAGCGCAGCATTGACCTGTTGCGGATTGGCCTTGCCCTTGCTGGCCTTCATCACCTGGCCCACCAGGGCGTTGAAGGCTTTGTCCTTGCCGGCCTTGTACTGCGCGACGTTGTCCGCATTGGCGGCCAGCACCTCATCCACGATGGCTTCCAGCGCCGAGCTGTCATTCATCTGCTTGAGGCCTTTGGCCTCGATGAGGGCATCCACCTGTGCCAACGCGGCTTGACCGGCTGGCGCTTCGCCATTCCACAAGGCATCGAACACCTGCTTGCCGGCGTTGTTGGACAAGGTGCTGTCGCTGATGCGCGTGATGAGTGCGCCCAGTTGCTCAGCGCTCACCGGCAGTTGCTCAATGGAGAGTTCACCGCTGTTGAGTCGGCGCGAGACTTCGCCCATGATCCAGTTGCTGGCCAGCTTGGGTTGCTGACAAGCGCGGGTGGCGGCCTCGAAGTACGCGGCCATGGCCTGGCTTTGCGTGAGCGTGGTGGCGTCATAGGCGGGCAGGCCATATTGATCCATGAAGCGCGCTGCCATGACACGGGGCAACTCGCGCATTTGTGCGCGAACGTCCTCGACCCATTCGCGTGCAATCACCAGGGGTGGCAGGTCGGGGTCGGGGAAATAGCGGTAATCGGCGGCATCTTCCTTGGTGCGCATGGCGCGGGTTTCGCCGGTGTCGGGGTCGAACAGCACGGTGGCTTGCTGGATGGCATGGCCGTCCTCGATCTGCTCGATCTGCCAGCGGACCTCGTAATCGATGGCCTGCTGCATGAACTTGAAGCTATTGAGGTTCTTGATCTCGCGGCGCGTGCCCAGGGGTTGCCCTGGCTTGCGCACCGAGACGTTGGCGTCGCAGCGGAACGAGCCCTCCTGCATGTTGCCATCGCAAATGCCAATCCAGGTCACGATCTTGTGAAGCTCCTTGGCGTAGGCCACCGCCTCCTCGCTGGAGCGAATGTCCGGCTCGGTGACGATTTCCAGTAGCGGCGTGCCGGCACGGTTGAGGTCGATGCCGCTCATGCCCACGAAGTCTTCATGCAGCGATTTGCCCGCATCTTCTTCCAGGTGCGCGCGCACCAGTCGCACCGTCTTGAGCTCGTCGCCCAGATAGAACTGCACTGTGCCGCCTTGCACCACCGGGATCTCGAACTGGCTGATCTGGTAACCCTTGGGCAGGTCGGGATAGAAATAGTTTTTCCGTGCAAACACACTGCGCTCGGCCACATGCGAACCGACGGCCAGTCCGAACTGGATGGCACGTTCAACCGCCCCCCGGTTCATCACGGGCAAGGTGCCTGGCAAGGCCAGGTCCACTGCACATGCCTGTGTGTTGGGCTCGGCGCCAAACGCGGTAGGTGCGCGGCTGAAGATCTTGCTCTGGGTGGAGAGTTGGGCGTGGGTCTCGAAGCCGATCACCACTTCATAGCCCTGGACGAGGCGCGCGCTCATGCGATCTCCTTCGATGCCTGCGCGGGGCGGCGTTGGTGCCAGTCGGTGTGTTGCTGCAACTGATGAGCCACATTCAGCAAGCGAGACTCCTGCAGGTAGTTGCCAATCAGCTGCATGCCCACCGGCATGCCATGGGCACCCAAGCCACAAGGCACGCTCATGCCGGGCAGGCCGGCGAGTGATGCTGGCAGGGTATAGATG
>VEQI01000064.1 GCA_018883305.1 Limnohabitans sp.
CCACCAGCTGGAATGGCTATAAGTTGATGGATGGCTCCGTGGCCAGTATCAGTATTCAGACGGGCATCAATTCAGGGGACACCACATCGGTGAGCCTGAGCTCCACTCTGACATCCAGTCTCGGTAAGTCCAATGGCACAGCCGTGACCGATGTGAGCGCGATTGATATTTCATCGGCTCTGACAGCCAACCCTTCAGCAGCCATGACCGTCCTTGACAAAGCCATCGCCGATATGTCCACTAAACAAGCCGCCGTCGGCGCCTATCAAAACATTCTGGACAGCCGAACCACCCTCAACAGCGCGTTGGTCACTGTCAATTCCAGTGCCTACGGCAAGATCATGAATGCCGACCTGGCGGCTGAAACCGCCAACCTGGCCGCGGCGCAGATCAAGCAGAATGCGGCCTCCGCCATGGTGACGCAGTCTTCTCAGATGAACAAGGAGGTGGTGGGGTATTTGCTCAAAGGGCTGATGAACTGAGTCAGCGGATCCGAATCACCCGCCAACCCCGATCCATTTTGCGAAAGACAAACTTCCAGGGCAGATTTCTGCTTTTCACAAAGTAATACGAGAGCGATCGAATACTCTGCGCCTTCTTGAAGTCGGATAGAAAAATGCTGTCACCCACCTCCAGGGCGCTGAGCGTGCGGATGCCGTCCAGCCCTCGGATTCTGTCCAGTTCAACGCGTTCTACCAACATCTCTGACCCTTTGATCAGAGACTGGTCGGCAGGAGGGCGTTTTTCTTGAGCGAGAAGGGCGAACCTAGCGTGGTCCGCCCCACTCAGCGTGGCTCAGCGTGCCGGTTGATGCTGCTCATCCAGAAACAACTGAACCTCGTGGAACAGGTTCATGCGGTTCTTCTCCATGATGATGGTGTGCGTGCCTTCGCCCAATTCCACATAGCGCTTGTAAGGTGCACCGGTCAGCTTGGGAAAAAGGTTTTGCGCCATGTAAGCCGGGGTGTCTTGATCCCATTCCGCCTTGATCAGCAGCACCGGGACCTTGATGTCTTCCGGTTTCCAAGGAATCACGCCGCCACCCCAGTACTTGAGTCCATCGGCCACCACGCCGTTCGGTGCACGCAGCACGGGCGGATTCTGTGTTGCTCCTTGCGGGTCGGACGCGATGGTGGCCTCTGCCCAGGCCTCAAACCAACCGGCAGGGATCAGGTCAGTCTTTTTGTGCTCGGGCACGCCTGTCAGCCAGCGGGCCTTGGCTTGCGCCATGTTCACCGAGCGGTAAGCCGGAATGGGACCGGGTCCCGCTTGAACCAGTGAAGCCGTTTGCCGGATCCAGACCGGCGCAAACAAGACCAGTTTTTCCACCTTGTGGCTGTTGAGGCTGGTGTACCACTGCATGGTGGCCGTTCCCCAGGACCAACCCAGCAGATTCACCTTGTCCACGCCGCGGCGCTTTTTCACAAACTCGACCACGGCATCCACATCGCGCATGGCGTCTTGCGTCGTGGCAAAGGGCGGATTTTCCGTGGCGGGACGCTGCATCTGCGGCGGTCGGGTGGATTGACCATAGCCGCGTACATCCAGCAAGTACACGTCATACCCGCGAGCGGCAATGAAATCCATCCAGGACTGGCCATCGAGCTTCAGGTCGAAGGCCGTCTCGGCAGGGTAGGTCGCGCCGTGAACATAAATCAAGGTTTTGTTCGAAGCGAAGCGACTGACACCCGCGGGGTGTTTGTTGCGGACATAGATCTCGATGCCAGGTTCACTGGTGACCCGAAACTCCTCCATCTCGATGGCGCTTGAACTTGCGCCAGGAAGGTTGGCACAGCCTGTGAAGAGCACCACGACGGCCAGCAGTGCCATCCATTGATTCCACACCTTTTTCCACATGATCTACTCCTTGGGGTTCAGTCGTTCAAGGCCTGTGAGACCAGGTTCTTCATCATGCGGCGGTAGTAGGCCCGGATGGGACTGGGCGCCTGGGTCATGTACACCGCACAGATTTGTTCTTTGGGTTCCGCCCAGAAGAAGGTGCCGGCATACCCTGCCCAACTGAATTCACCAGCTGTGCCATGCACGCCAGCGATGCCATCGGACTGGCGAACCAGGAACCCCAGACCGAAGGTGTAGCCAGGTGTGCCCAGCAGCAGCATGCCAGGATTGACCGTGGTGTTGATGGTCGTGCCCAGATGGTCAGCCGTCATGAGATTCACCGTGGAGCGTGAAAGAATGCGTGCGCCATCCAGTTGACCACCATTGAGCATGGCTTGGCAGTAACGCAGATAGTCGCCTGCCGTGCTCACCCCGCCGGCGCCGCCTGAATCATTGCCCGGCGTTTTGCTGACATCCAGCAATTTGTTGTCCATGCCTGTGGCAGGATCCTTGGGGAAGGCCTCCGCCAGACGAGGAAGGTTGCCAGGGGCCACGCTGAAACCGGTGTCTTTCATTTTCAACGGTTTGAACAAGCGCTCTTGCATGAAATCATTCAAACGCATGCCAGTCACAGCCTCCACCACGCGACCCTGCACGTCCACGGAAAGACTGTATTCCCAAGCAGTGCCTGGTTGTTGTGCCAACGGCGCCTTGCCCAGTCCTTCGGCCATCTGGCTGCCTTGCAGCGTGCGAGCATCGTAGTCCAGGTCGGGCTTGTACACCCCAGCCTTGATGTAGGCCTCGCGCACTAGCGTGTTTTTGGTCAACTCGCCATAGGCAATGCCCGAGGTGTGCCGCAGCAAGTCTTGAACCGTGGGTTCGCGAAGGGCGGGCACCAGTCTGAAGCTGACGCCATTGAACACAGGATCGAAGGTCGGCACGCTGACCATCGGGTTTTTGAAGGCGGGCAAGAACTTGGACACCGGGTCGGTCAGTTGCACCTTGCCATCCTCCACCAGCATCATCAAGGCGGTGGAGACCAGTGGCTTGGTCATGGAGTAGATGCGAAACACCGCATCGCTGGTCATCGCGCCACCCGAGGCATTGTTGAGACTGCCCACCGAGGTGGAATACACCAGCTTGCCCTTGCGCGCCACCATCACCACCGCACCGGGCAACTTCTTGTCTTGGACTTCTTGTTGCAGAACCGCGCCAATCTTGGCCAGTCGCTCGGTGGACATCCCGACGGATTCAGGCTTTGCTGAGGGCAGGGCCTGAGCAATGGCATTGACGGCCGTGGTGAGCCCTAAAACAGCCAGCAGAATTTGCCGGCTTGATGCGGTGCCTTTTAGATTGAACGCCATTCACAGTCTCCGTGGTGAGGTTGGGGAGACTGCACCGTAACATCTGTCGATCGGTTTGGGAATCCAGCCGACACCTATGAAAAGTTACAAAGGCGACTTCTTCTCCATCAATTCGCGAAGCGCTCTTAAATCTTTGTGAATTTCTATGAAGATGGCGGCAAAGCCGAAAAATGCGGTGAAAAGAAGCGTGCCACCCAGGGCGATGGCCAGACCGTAAAAGACGTTGGTGGTGAACATCGCCACCAGTCCGGTCAGGAGAACCAATCCAATGATGATGACAGAGAGCACCTCGGTCAGAAAGACAAACAGCTTGACGATCAATGCGTTCATGGGATGCTCCGAATCACTCTCCACGTTGGCGATATGCTCTCAATCCGCGAACAAGGAAGATCAGCAAATAGCCGCCGACCAGCGTTCCCGTGATGTCTCCCAAGATCATCCACAGTACTTGCTGTGGTGCTTCTAGCTGGGCGGGATCGAGCTGACTCCACATCACATGGTGAAGCAGTGCATTGGCCGGGGCGTACATCAAGGTCAATGTTGCCAGGTCCTTGGGCGAGGTGAGTTCCACCTCCCGCTTTCGAAAGACGTGAAACAAGTAGAGCGCAATCAGCGGTCCACCCGTGCTGCAGACGATGTTGAGCAGGCCGATGAGCGTGCTGTCGTTGAAGTAGCGCATCAGCAGGAGTCCACCCAGCAGCGTGGCCAGGGTGCCGTCGCGGGGTTTGAGGACCAGCACGTTGAACAGGCGCAGGAAGGCTGGCAGGTAAACCAGGCCAATGTGGGTCGAGATCTCGGCGAACGCGAAGAGATGGCTGTTCAGCAAGTGAACGATGGGGAAGGCAACCGCCAGGACACAGATGAGAATGAATTGCATGACAAGGCAAGAAGATCCAATTTTATCGTGACAGTTGGTCACTCATGAATCGGTCATCCTGCCCTGCTGGCGTCAAAAGGGTGTTACTGAGCCGAAGGCTTATCCTTGTACTGGATGGCTTGTCCGTCTTTAGACCTTGGGTCACGCCGAGAGGCGAAACCCCTTGTAGTTTTCTTTGACCACCTGGTTGCAAATTTCGCTGTAGTGCCCAAACCCGCCCGCGTAGGGCATGAACACCTGCGGTTTGCCGGGCACGTTGGCGCCCAAATACCAGGAGTGCTTGACCTTTGCCAGCAGCGTGGCGTTGGCGGCGCGGTTCACCTCGTTGCACCAGACGTCGCTGGCCTCGGGTGTGGCTTCAATGCGGTTGAAGCCTTGCTCGTTCATCATGCGGATGCAGTTCGTGATCCAGTCCACATGCTGCTCGATGGCCGGCGGCAGGTTGCACAGCACCGAGGGGCTGCCCGGGCCGGTGATGGTGAACAGGTTGGGGAAGCCGGGCACTTGCAGGCCCAGGTAGTTGCGCGGACCCGCATGCCAGTAGTCCTTGAGCTTGACGCCGTTCTCACCCTCGATGTCGAGTTTGAGCAGTGAGCCCGTCATGGCGTCAAAGCCGGTGGCAAAAACGATGATGTCCAGCGGGTACTCCGCGTCCGAGGTCTTGATGCCCTGGGCGGTGATGCGCTCGATGGGCGTGGCGCGAATGTTCACCAGGTCGATGTTGTCGCGGTTGTAGGTTTCAAAATACTGCGAGTCCACCGGTGGGCGCTTGGCGGCAAACGGGTGATCGATGTCGCTCAGCATCTCTGCCGTCTTGGGGTTCTTGACGATGGCGCGGATCTTCCCGCGCACAAACTCGGCAATGACCTGGTTGGCCTCGGCGTCGATCAGCGTGTCATTGAAGGCGGCACGAAACTCCAGACCGCCCTTGAGCCACGCGGCTTCCAACAGCGCCTGACGCTCGGCCGGGTGTGTCTCCATCACCTTGCGCGGCGCCATGCGGAACGGGTGCGCGTTGGTGTTGGTGTTCATGATGTGGCGAATGCCGTCGGCCTGCTCCTTGGCAAAGCGCTTGAATTCCGGGGTGAGCGGCTGGTTGCGCGCCGGAATGCTGTAGTTGGCGGTGCGCTGGAACACCGTGACATGCTTGGCCTGTGCGGTGATGACGGGAATGGCCTGAATGCCGGTGGAGCCCGTGCCCACCACGCCCACGCGTTTGCCGGTGAAGTCCACGCCTTCATGCGGCCATTGCCCCGTGTGGTACCACTGGCCCTGGAAATCGTCCCGGCCGGGGATGTCGGGCACGTTGGCCGAGGACAGGCAGCCCACCCCGGTGATGAGGAATTTGGCCACATAGTGTTGGCCGGTATCGGTGCGCACGTGCCAGCGGTTGTGGCCGCTGTCAAAGCTGGCCGAGGTCATGCGCGTGTTGAACTGGATGTCGGGTCGCAGTTGGAACCGGTCGGCCACATGGTTGAGGTAGCGCAGGATCTCGGGTTGCTGGGGGTAGCGCTCGGACCACTCCCACTCGTTCACCAGCTCTTTGGAGAAGTAGAACATGTAGGAATGGCTTTCCGAGTCGCAGCGCGCGCCCGGGTAGCGGTTCCAGTACCAGGTGCCGCCCACGCCATCGGCCGCTTCCAGGACCCGGACCTTCATGCCCAGTTTGTCGCGCAGGCTGAGCAACTGGTACATGCCGGAAAAACCGGCCCCGATGATGATGGCGTCCAGGGTGATGGGGGCGGTGGAGGCGGGGGATGAGGCTGCGACGGTATTCATGCCAAAAATGGTACGGGTGGCACTGGCAACCCCCTGTGATCTTGGCGACAAGCCTGCCGGCCTGGGTGCCGGCTCAGCGCGTGCGCACTTTCACGCGAATGGTCTGCACCGGCCAGCCCTGGGTTCGCAAATGGGCCGCCATGGCCGGAATCCACTGCCGGAGCTTGGCGGCCACGGCGTTGTTGCTCACCAGAATGCACCACCCGTCGGCCTCAATCGGGCCGGCGCTCAATTGGGCCCAGAGCAGGGGGGGCAACAGCTTTTGCAGGGCCCGCAGGCGGGCCTGGGAGTCCCGGGACAGGGCTGTCAGTTGGGCCAGGGTGCCGCTTTCATGGAGCACCTGGTCGATGGACTGGGCACGCCCACGAATGGTGGGGCGGGAGGACGGCGGGCGGTTGTAACCCAGGGCCTGAAAGGCTGCCAGGGTGGCTTGCCGGGAGGGGGCAGTGCTGCTGGCGCCGGGCAAGGCATTGCCCGACACCTTGCCCATGGGGGCGGGCGGCGTGGGGACGGGGGGCTTGCCTTGGGCGCTCATCCGTCCATTATGCGGGGCGCCGCCGGGTAAAATCGCCAGCTTCGACACAAGGATTGTGCGCGGCGACCCGTGACCACATGGGGGATGAGCTCGCGCACTGCTCGCATGGCCTTCAATCTCCTGACCAAGATTTTCGGCAGCCGCAATGACCGGCTGCTGAAACAGTACCGCAAGACGGTGGAGCGCATCAATGCGCTGGAATCCTCTCTGGAATCCCTGACAGATGACGAATTGCGTGGCAAGACGGAGTCGTTTCGCCAGCGGCTGGCGCAGGGCGCCGCTCTGGATGATCTCCTGCCCGAAGCATTTGCGGTGGTGCGTGAGGGCTCCAAGCGGGTCATGCGCATGCGCCACTTTGACGTGCAGCTCATGGGCGGCATCGCCCTGCACCAGGGCAAGATTGCCGAAATGCGCACCGGCGAGGGCAAGACCCTCACCGCCACCTTGCCGGTGTACCTCAACGCCCTGACCGGACGTGGCGTGCACGTGGTCACCGTCAACGATTACCTGGCTCAGCGTGACGCCCAGTGGATGGGTCGTCTGTACAACTTCCTGGGCTTGAGCGTGGGCATCAACCTGCCGCAAATGCCCCGAGAGGAAAAGCAGGCCGCTTATCAAAGTGACATCACCTACGGCACCAACAACGAATACGGCTTTGACTACCTGCGTGACAACATGGTCTACGAGCCGGCAGACCGTGTGCAGCGCGGGTTGGCCTACGCCATTGTGGACGAGGTGGA
Organism: Limnohabitans sp.; assembly: GCA_018883305.1. Lineage (GTDB taxonomy): Bacteria > Pseudomonadota > Gammaproteobacteria > Burkholderiales > Burkholderiaceae_C > Limnohabitans. The sequence continues at coordinate 7,135 of VEQI01000064.1, forward strand.
CTCCATCCTGATTGACGAAGCGCGCACGCCGCTCATCATCAGTGGACAGGCCGAAGATCACACGGCCCTGTACGTGGCGATCAACAAGGTGGTGCCCCAACTCACGCGCCAGATCGGCGAAGCCGATCCACGCACCGGCGAAGGTGTCATCACCCCCGGTGACTTCACCGTGGATGAAAAGTCGCACCAGGTCTTCCTCACCGAGCAAGGCCATGAGACCGCCGAACGTCTGCTGACCAGTCAGGGCCTGTTGCCGGAAGGCGCCTCCCTGTACGACCCGTCCCACATCAGCCTGATGCACCACGTGTATGCGGCGCTGCGGGCCAACAACATCTATCACCGTGACCAGCACTATGTGGTGCAAAACGGTGAGGTGGTCATCGTGGATGAATTCACTGGCCGCCTGATGTCTGGTCGCCGCTGGAGCGATGGCCTGCACCAGGCCGTGGAAGCCAAGGAAGGCGTGCAGATCCAGGCCGAGAACCAGACCCTGGCCTCCATCACCTTCCAGAACTATTTCCGTCTGTACGGCAAACTCTCCGGCATGACCGGCACGGCCGACACCGAGGCTTACGAATTCCAGGAAATCTACGGCCTGGAGACGGTCATCATCCCGCCCAACCGGCCCAGCCGACGCGATGACCAGCACGACCGCGTGTACAAAACCACGCAGGAAAAATACAACGCAGCGATCCAGGACATCCGTGAGTGCTATGAGCGCGGCCAGCCCGTGCTGGTGGGCACCACGTCCATCGAAAACTCCGAACTGATCTCGCAACTGCTCACCCAGGCCAAGCTGCCGCACCAGGTGCTGAACGCCAAGCAGCACGCCCGTGAAGCGGACATCGTGGCCCAGGCGGGTGCGCCCAAGGCCATCACCATCGCCACCAACATGGCGGGTCGTGGCACGGACATCGTGCTAGGCGGCAACGTGGAGAAATCGGTAGCGGCGGTGGAAGCCGACGACAGCCTGGACGCGGCTGCCCGTGAGGCACGCATTGCCGCTCTGCGCGAGCAATGGAAAAAAGACCATGAGTTTGTGGTGGCACAAGGCGGCTTGCGCATCATCGCCACCGAGCGTCATGAATCGCGTCGCATTGACAACCAGTTGCGTGGCCGCTCCGGCCGCCAGGGTGATCCGGGCTCCTCACGTTTCTTCCTTAGCCTGGACGATCCGCTCATGCGCATTTTTGCGGGTGAGCGCGTCAAGGCCATCATGGACCGCCTCAAGATGCCCGAGGGCGAGGCCATTGAGGCCGGCATGGTCACGCGCAGCATTGAAAGTGCGCAACGCAAGGTGGAAGCACGCAACTTCGACATGCGCAAACAGTTGCTGGAGTACGACGATGTCTCCAACGACCAGCGCAAGGTGATCTACCAGCAGCGCAACGACATTCTGGATGCCAGTGACCTCACGGCGCAGATTGCCTCGCTGCGCGAGGGTTGCTTCACCGACCTGGTGCGCCAGTTTGTGCCCGCCGAGTCGATGGAAGAGCAATGGGAACTGGCGGGCCTGCAAAACCTGCTGGCCCAGGAGTGGCAGATCAACATTCCCCTGGTGCAGACCGTGCAGTCCGCCACCGCCATCACCGACGAGGACATCCTGGAGATGGTCCTCAAAGCCGCCAACGAGGCTTTCCAGGTCAAGCTGGACCTGGTGGGGGCCGAGCAGTTCACGCCCTTCATGCGCATGGTGCTGCTCCAAAACATCGACTCGCACTGGCGCGAACACCTGGCCGCCCTGGATTACTTGCGTCAGGGCATCCATCTGCGCGGCTACGCGCAAAAGCAACCCAAACAGGAATACAAGCGCGAGGCGTTTGAACTCTTTGCGCAGTTGCTGGACCTGGTGCGCAACGAAGTCACGCGCTTGCTGATGACGGTGCAGATCCAGTCACAAGCCCAGGCGGATGCGGCCGCGCAAGACTTGGAAGCACGCGCCGAAGCCATTTCCAATGTGTCTTACACCGCGCCCACGGAGACGGGGGAGGCGGAAACCACCATGGACCTGCGCACGCTGGCCACGGCCGTGCCGCAGGTGGGGCGTAATGAGCCGTGTCCTTGTGGCAGTGGGAAGAAGTACAAGCATTGTCACGGGGCGTTGACGTAAGCCCGCAGACCTAGAGGTGGTTTGAGATGAAGGTGCTCATCAGCACGCGATGAATCTCAATCAAAATATACTTCAAAAGTTGTCAAAAATGAATTGACGTCGGCTGCATTACGCTGGACCGACGTTGTTTCATTTTTGAAAACTGAACATTTTTTCAAAGACGTCCTGCCCCGCTGAAGCCCTTATTTCATGCGGCTTCGGGCAGCGATCCCGGACTTAAAACTGAACATTTTGAAAACGTGGAGGGCAGCGTTTCCCTCTAGCATGCTTTATCTAAATCAAGCCTTCATCTGCGAGGGCTGCTGAGAGGATCGCATGCTCAAAATGATCAAACAATGGGGGTCGCTGCTGGCCATGTGCGTGTTGGCGGGGTGTCTGCCAACACCGCCCACCTACACAGTGGGTGGAACCGTGAGCGGTTTGGCAGCCGGGCAAAGTCTGGTGCTGATCCAGCAAGCCAGCAGTAAAACCTCTACCACGGTGACGGGAACGGGCAGCGCCGCCAGCTTCACTTTGCAAGACGCGTATGCGTCGGGTAACAACTACACCGTCGAAGTAGCTACCCAGCCCGCCAATCAATATTGTCGGGTGAGCAAGGCCACGGGGACGGTGACTTCCAATGTCACCAGCGTGGAGGTCAGCTGTACGGCCAAAGGGCGGACGGCCTACATTCTCAACGCCACCAAAGTCGATGCTTACACGGTGGACGAAACCACGGGTGGCTTGACGTCGCTGGGTCTCAGTGTCAACGTGGGCGCAGGAACCACGCCCAAGCTATTGAAGATGGACCCGCTGGAGAAAAACCTGTATGTGCTGGATTCCGCGACTGACAAGATTTACCAGTACACCATTGAGGCGGCCACTGGCAATCTCACCGCCGCCGGCAGCGTGGCCACCGTGGCGGGATCCACAGGCCTGACCTTCCACCCCACGGGTCGATTTGCCTATGTGCCGTACTCCGGCTCGGCCACCAACCTGGGTGTTTCACTGTTCAGCGTCAATCAAACCACTGGGGCGCTCACCCAGCAAGCCAGCGCTGCCGTTACCACGGACACGGTGGCCGTGGGTGTCACCGTGGACCCTGCCGGCAAGTTTGCGTATGTCACGGGACGGGGGGCGGCCACCAATTCAGTCTGGGTGTACGCCATCAATCAAAACACGGGCGCCTTGACGGCTGCTTCAACGACCACCATGAATGGGGTGCAGCAGGCGGGCACCTTGAGTCAATCGGGCAAGCTGGAATTCAGTGCGACGGGGCGTTTTGCTTACTTCCCGAACTATGGAAATTCCACAGTGTCTGTCTTCAGTGTGAACCCGTCTACGGGCGCTTTGACCGCGGTGGGGACACCCTTGGCCTTGGGTTTCCAGCCCTACCGACTCAAAGCAGATTTGTCGAATCAGTATCTCTACATCGAGGGGCCCTCGGGCGTGGCCCGAGCCAGCATCAATGCCAGCACGGGCGCATTGTCGGGTTTGAGCACCCAGATCACGGACTCAGGGGGTGTGCTGTATTTTGATCCCACCATGAAGTATGTGTATCGATCCGTGACCGCTGGGTTGGCAACCTATCGGGTCGATGGCACGGGCGCTTTGGCGGAAGTGGTGGATGTGGATCTGTTGTCAACGGGGGCGCAGTCCATGGTCATCCGGCGACAAACTGCTCCCGTGCTTTATGTTGTCAGTGAATTGAACTCCATTTTGACTTACACACAAGACAGTGCATCCGGTTCTTTGAGCCAATTGGGCGCGGCGCTAGCGGTGCCGTCTGGGTCAACGCCGACGCGCATTGCCTTGGACCCGCTGGGGCGCTTTGCTTTCGTGATTTACAAAAACACCAACAAAATTGCTGCTTTCACCATCAATGCGTCGACGGGTGTTCTCACCTCTGTGGGAGCGGCGATTGCTACGGGGGCCTGGCCATCCAGCGTGACGGTAGACCCAACGGGTAGATTCGTTTATACGACCAACTTTGATGGCAATTCAGTCAGCTCTTACTCGATCAACGCCGCGACGGGTGCATTAACGGCGCAGGGCACGGCTATCTCGACTGGCACCAAGCCTACTGCAGTTGTGCTTGATCCCGACGGTAAATATGCCTATGTGACTGGTGAAGGTAGCAACTTGATTTCGCGATACATCGTTGATGCCACGACGGGTCTGTTGACAGCGGCAGGGACCCAGTCGATTTCTACCAACAGGTATAACGATATGAAGTTCGACTCCACTGGAAAATTTGCATTTATGACAAGTAGTGTGGATTTCCTTTTGACTTCGTTCGCAGTCGACGCCAGTACAGGTGCTTTGACTGAGATTGGCACGGTAACCGGGTTCGACTCCCCCGACAATTTGGTGATACATCCGACAGGCAAATTTCTGTTTGTCAGCAATCACCAAGGCAAATTTTTATCTGCCTTCAGTATTGATCAATCAACAGCCGCATTGACCCCGGTGAATACTGCAACGACGGGTGCCGGTCCGGGGCCCATGACGATTGATCCGCAAGGAAAATTTCTGTATGTGTCGAACACTGCCGAAGCAACTTTGTCCCGCTTCAGCATAGATCCTGTGACGGGTGCGCTGACCGCTTCAAGCACGATATCGCTACCCAATGGGGTAGCGGGACCCAATGGTTTGGCATTCAAGCGCTAGCCAATCTTCTGCCATCTACTTCAGATCGACCATGAAACACATCAAACTCACCGTCACGCTGGCATCTCTGTCCCTGCTCTCTGGCTGTCTGATCGACGACGCCGTGCCTCGATTCAGCGTCAGCGGCAGCATCAGTGGATTGACGGGAACGGTCGTGCTGCAAACCGGCGACAGCGTGAAAACTTTCACCACCAACGGCACCAAAACCCTGTCCACACCCATTCCATCGGGGACCGCCTATGCCGTGACCGTCAAGACCCAGCCCACGGGCCAGGTC
>VEQI01000065.1 GCA_018883305.1 Limnohabitans sp.
GCCATGTACAGCACCGAGGTGCCCACGATGTTCACGTCCATCAAAGGCTCAATGGCCACCTGACCATTGGCCTGCGGCACACCACGGGCCATGCGTGAAGCCATGTCGGTGCCGGCGTTGCCAATGTCGATCTGGCCTACTGCAATGTTGTACTTGCGCCCGTCCAGCGAGGCGGCTTTTGTCAGGCCGCTCACCGAATGCTTGGTGGCCGTGTAGGCAATGGAATTGGGTCGGGGCGCATGCGCCGAGATGGAGCCATTGTTGATGATGCGCCCGCCCTTGGGGCTTTGGTCTTTCATCACCTTGAAGGCCTGTTGAATGCAATAGAACATGCCGTTGAGGTTGATGTCCACCACATTTCGCCACTGCTCGATGCTGAGCTCTTCCAGCGGAATGCCTGGGGCATTCACACCCGCGTTGTTGAACAGCAGGTCCACGCGGCCAAAGGCCTTGACGGCAGCATCGAACAAGGCCTTCACGGAATCGGGGTTGGAGACATCGGTCGGCACCCCCAGGGCGCGGGCACCGGCCTGAGACTCCTCGATCACGGCTTGCAGCGGCTCAGGCCGACGGCCGGCCAGCACCACGTTCCAGCCGTCGCGCAACAGGGCCAGCGCCGCTGCACGGCCCACGCCGGAACCGCCGCCCGTGACGATGGCTACTTTGGATGCTGTCATACAAGATCTCCTGAAATAGTGATGGAAAATGGCCCGACACGTTGCAAGGTCGGGCAGAGAAATTCAGCGCCTGGCTTTGCGTCCCTTTTTAAAGCTGGCCGCTTTTTTGACGGCTGCCTTCAAGGCCTGGATGGGCGATTGTGACGCAAGGCCTTTGCGAGCGCCCGACGCCTTGTCGCTGCCGTGTCTGCGTGCATCGGTCGCGTCAAACTCGCGCGAATCTCGCCCAGCCTTGCGGGCAGGTTTGTCCTTGTCTCGCCCTTTAAGAGGCTGTTCCAACGGGTCACGCACCAGTCGGAAATCAATCTTGCGACCATCTAAATCCACGCGACTGACCTGGACCATCACGCGTGTGCCCACGGCATAACGGATGCCCGTGCGTTCGCCACGCAGTTCTTGGCGCGTCTCGTCAAAACGGAAATACTCGCCACCCAACTCGGTGATGTGCACCAGGCCTTCCACATACAACGCGTCCAGGGTCACGAACAGACCGAACCCGGTGACGGCTGACACCACGCCGCTGTATTCCTCACCCAGGTGTTCGCGCATGTACTTGCACTTGAGCCAGGCCTCCACATCTCGGCTGGCCTCGTCGGCCCGGCGCTCGTTGGCGCTGCAATGCAAACCGGCAGCTTCCCAGGCTGGTTGGTCAACATCCGGCTTTTTGGGGCGATGCGTGGGCTCGGGCGGTTTGACACGCGAAGCCAGGCGGCGCGCCAGGCGTGCATGGGCTTCACCAGGCGTGGGCAAGGCCGGGAGTTGATACCGCCGTTGTGCCAGGATGGCCTTGATGACCCGGTGCACCAGCAGGTCGGGGTAACGACGGATCGGGCTGGTGAAGTGCGTGTAGGCCTCAAAGGCCAAGCCGAAGTGACCGCTGTTGATGGGCGTGTAAATGGCTTGCTGCATGGAGCGCAGCAGCATGGTGTGAATTTGCTGTGCATCGGGGCGGTCGTGTGTGGCCGCGGCGATGGCTTGAAACTCCCCCGGGGTCGGGTCTTCGCTGATGGAGAGCCCCAGCCCCATGGCCTTGAGATAGTTACGCAGCAGTTCGCGCTTTTCCGGCGTGGGGCCCTCGTGCACGCGATACAGGGCCGGGTGCTTGTGCTGCAGGATGAAATCCGCACTGCAGGCATTGGCCGCCAGCATGGCCTCTTCAATGAGACGGTGCGCGTCATTGCGCACACGCGGCACGATCTTTTCAATGCGTCCGCTCTCATCGCACACGATCTGCGTTTCCGTGGTTTCAAAATCCACGGCACCACGGCGCTCACGCGCACTCAGCAAGGCCCGATACACCTCGTGCAGGTGAATGAGGTGATCCACCAGTTCGCCGCGCGCCTGGGCTTGCGGGCCACGGGTATTGGCCAACACCGCAGCCACCTCGGTGTAGGTCAGACGAGCCTGGCTGTGCATCACCGCCGGGTAAAACTGATAGGCCGTGATCTCGCCCTGCGTGTTGATCAGCATGTCGGCCACCATGCACAACCGATCCACCGCCGGATTGAGCGAGCACAAGCCGTTGGAGAGCTTCTCGGGCAGCATGGGAATCACACGGCGCGGAAAATACACGCTGGTGGCACGGTCATACGCATCGACATCGATGGCACTGCCCGTCTCCACATAGTGGCTCACATCGGCAATGGCCACCAGCAAACGCCAGCCCTTGGTGCGTCCCACCTTGGTGGGCTCGCAATACACCGCGTCGTCAAAGTCGCGCGCGTCTTCACCATCAATGGTCACCAACGGAATGTCCGTCAGGTCCACCCGGTGCGTGGTGTCTTGCGGACGCACCCGCTCGGGCAGCGCACGCGCCTGTGCCAAACAGGCGGGCGAGAACTCATGCGGCACACCGTATTTGCGCACGGCGATTTCTATCTCCATGCCCGGGTCGTCCATCTCGCCCAGCACTTCCTTGATGCGTCCCACCGGTTGCCCGAACAAGCTGGGCGGCTCCGTCAATTCCACCACCACGACCTGCCCGGTCTTGGCCTGCCCGGTGGCCCCTTTGGGAATCAGCACATCCTGCCCATAGCGTTTGTCTTCGGGCGCCACCAGCCACACACCACCTCCTTGCAGCAAGCGACCAATGATGGGTTGATCGGGTCGTTGCACGATTTCCACCACCCGACCTTCGGGGCGCCCCCGGTTGTCAAAGCGCACCACGCGGGCCTTGACTCGGTCACGGTGCAGCACCGCACGCATCTCGTTGGGCGGCAGATAAATGTCCGCCGCCCCGTCATCTCGCTGCACAAAACCGTGTCCATCGCGGTGGCCCAACACGGTTCCTTCAAATTCTTCCAGCAACGCGCTGGTCGGGCTAATTTTTTTGATACAATGCCTTTCTTTCCTGAAATGCCCAGGTGGCGGAATTGGTAGACGCACTAGTTTCAGGTACTAGCGAGTAACATCGTGGGGGTTCGAGTCCCTTCCTGGGCACCAAGTATATCGGCGCACTTTCTGCTGCGCGCACTTGGAACAAAGCGTTTTCTGCCAAACGCTTGACACGTTCATCACCCTTGTATTGCTTGTCACTCGCCTCCACGCAGCGAGCTGGCTCTTGACGCGCGCCATGATCGAGCGCGTACTTTTGATAGGCATGGACGTTGTCCCGCTGTCAGGACACCTCAAATCGGTTCCGCCACCAAATCATGTCCCTGCGTGTCCACCACACGGGCACGTGTGAAGCCGCCCACTTGCAGGCGCTTGCTCACGCGTTGTGCAGGCAGCAAATGCACCACCCCATCAATCTCGGGCGCATCGGCATAACTGCGACCTCGTCCGCCCTGGCGCCCAGCCCCTGGTGCAGCATCCACCAACACCTGCATGGTTGAACCCACACGACGTCGCAAGCGCTCAATGGACACCGCTTCCGCCACCGCCATGAAGCGGGCACGACGCTCCTCACGCACCTCATCCGGCAAGGCACCGGGCAGGTCATTGGCCGTGGCACCCTTCACCGGACTGTAGGCAAAGCAGCCTGCACGATCAATGCCGGCTTCACGAACAAAGTCCAGCAGATGCTCAAACTCGCCCTCGGTCTCACCGGGAAAACCGGCGATGAAGGTGCTGCGCACCACCAGCTCGGGACATTGTTCGCGCCAACGCATCAGGCGCTCCAGGTTACGCTCACCGCTGGCAGGACGCTTCATGCGATGCAGCACCTCCGGGTGGCTGTGCTGAAAAGGCACATCCAGATACGGCAGCACCAGGCCCTCAGCCATCAGGGGGATGATTTCATCCACACTGGGGTACGGGTAGACGTAATGCAACCGAACCCAGGCACCATAAGGCTTGGCCAATTCACCCAGGGCCTGCACCAATTCAAAGGTTCGGGTCTTGATGGGCTTGCCATCCCAAAAGCCCGTGCGGTAACGCAGATCCACCCCATACGCAGAGGTGTCCTGACTCACCACCAGCAACTCCAGCACGCCACTTTCGAACAGCGCCCGCGCCTCATCCAGAATCTGGCCAATGGGTCGAGACACCAGGTCGCCGCGCATGGAGGGGATGATGCAGAACGTGCATCGATGATTGCAACCCTCACTGATCTTGAGATAGGCGTAGTACTTGGGCGTGAGCTTGATACCCGCAGGCCCCATGGCCGGCGGCACCAGATCCAAAAACGGATCATGGGGTTTGGGCAGATGGGCATGCACGGCCTGCATCACTTCGTCCGTGGCATGCGGTCCGGTCACGGCCAACACACGCGGATGAACGGCCTGCACGAGATTGCTGCCCTGGTCATCGGCACGTGCACCCAGACAACCAGTGACGATCACGCGGCCGTTTTCAGCCAGTGCCTCACCAATGGTGTCCAGGCTTTCCTTGACCGCATCATCGATGAAGCCACAGGTGTTGACAATGACCAGGTCCGCCCCCTGAAAGGTCTTGGAGGTCTGATAGCCCTCTGCGCTCAGGCGCGTGAGGATCAGTTCGGAATCGGTCAGGGCCTTGGGGCAACCCAGGCTGACAAAGCCCACCTTGGGTGCCTGATGGGGAGTGGAAGTTTCAGTCATGGCGTGTAGGGCCCCGCCACAAACCGCGGGGCGGGGGTCAGTGCTTGATGCCCATAGCGCCCAACATCTGGGCGGTCTGCTTTTGCAATTGGTCTTGCATCTGAACAAACATGTTCTTAGATTGCTCGACGTAGTTGCCCATCATGCCCTGCAACAAAGGAGACTGCATGGCCATGAATTGCTTCCACATTTCCGGCGTGAGCGAGCGGGACTGCTCCGTCAACTGGTTTTGAATGTCAATCAAGGATTGCACATTCTTTTCCAGGTACGCGCCCATGAAGCCCTGCATGGTGTTGCCGTAGAAGCGGATGATGTTGGCCAGCGCAGCCTCGGTGAACATGGGCACGCCACCGGTCTCTTCCTCCAGGATGATCTGCAGCAGGATGCTGCGCGTGATGTCTTCCTGGCTCTTGGCGTCGCGCACCACCATGCGCAGCCCCTGCATCACCATCAGCTTGACATCGGCCAGGGTGATGTAAGAGGAGGTCAGCGTGTCATAGAGACGCCGATTGGGGTATTTTTTGATGACGCGCACCGAGGCATCGGCGGATGCGGGTCGATCGGACGTCTTGGGGTGGGCCACGGTGTGAAAACAAATCAGTAGAAAAAATGCTGCAAAGCACAAGAATTATATCGGGGCCTCTCCTCCCGGCCCCGAGGCGTCGTTCAGGGTCCGCACGGCGACATCCTCCCGGCGATTTCACGTTGTCGGCCGGCACCACGCTTGTTAGGATGGGCGACAACCATTTATCTCCTCCGTTTCATGAGTCTTCAACCGCTTCAAGGTATCCGCGTCCTCGATCTGAGCAAGGTGATTGCCGGCCCCTTGTGCGGCCAATACCTGGGCGAACTGGGCGCCACGGTGACCAAGGTCGAGCCCCCGGTCACGGGTGACGACACCCGTGCCTGGTTCCCACAAGACCAGGGCATCTCGGCCACCTATTTGGCCGTCAATCACAACAAGCACAGCCTGACGCTGGACCTGAAGCACCCGCAAGCGCGCGAAGTCATCCATCGACTGGCCCAGCAATCGGATGTGGTGCTGCAAGGCTTTGGCGGGGGCACTGCCACGCGTCTGGGGGTTGACTACGAAACGCTGCGTGCCGTCAATCCACGTCTCATTTACTGCGAAGTGTCAGGCTATGGGCGCGAAGGCCCCAAAGGCAATGCCCCTGGCTACGATGTCATGCTGCAAGCATTCAGCGGCATGTTGGCCACCATGGGCACACCGGGCGGCGGATTGTCACGCGCCAGCTTTTCGCCCATTGATATGTCAACGGCCAATTACGCGCTGTCAGGCATTTTGGCGGCCCTGCTCCATCGGCATCAAACCGGCGAAGGCACTTACCTTGAAGTGTGTTTGCTGGACACCGCCTTAGGTTTGATGAGCTACCCGATCCAGAACTATTGGCGCAGTGGCCGAGTGCCCCAACCCATGGGTACGGCGCATCCGGCCATGGCGCCCTATCAAGCCTTTGAAGCGCTAGACGGCCCCCTCATGATTGGCGTTGGCAATGAAGCCCAATGGCGACGCTTCTGTGCTGCCAGCGATCTGAACGAGTTGGTCGATCACCCCGACTTCGCCACCAACGCATTACGGGTGGCCAACTTCCATCAAATTGTGGAGCGGGTGCAGCAACGGGTGTCACAACTCACGGTGCAAGATTGGCTGGATCGACTGGAAGCCGCAGGCGTGCCCTGCTCGCCCATTCACACCGTGGATCAGGCCGTGGTGCACCCTCAAGTGCAATCCCGTGGGTTGATGGTGGAAACGCAGCACCCCACCCTGGGCCCGTTACGCAACGTGGGCTTGCCCGTCCGTTTTCGTGGCGAACCTCGGCAGGCGCAGTGCCCCCCGCCCCTGCTGGGTCAACACACAGAGGACATTCTGCGGACCGCCGGCTACGCCGATGCTGACATACAAACCCTGCGTGCAAATGGCGTGCTGGGCCCATTACCTGCCAAGCCCGACCAGGCGCATACCCTCTCATGAGCGATACCCCCTTCGATCCTCGCCAACACCGCCTGGTGGAAACCAAGTGGTTTGAAGATTTCCACCTGGGCGAACGATTTGTCTTGCCCTCACGCACCATGACGGACGGCATCTTCGCCGCCTTTCAAATGGCCAGTGGCGATAACCACCCCGTGCACTACGATGTGGAGTACTGCCGCGCCCGTGGCATGCCCCACATGCTGGCGCATGGCTTTCAAGTGTTGGCGCAAACCTGCGGCGGCGCTGGCCTGTTTGCCTACTATGTGGAAGACTCGCTCAAGGGCTTCATTGAGCAGAGCAGCCGTTTTCTGGGCATGGTGTTTGTGGGCGACACGGTCTACCCGGCCCTGGAAGTCATTGAACTCACGCCCAATCGCAGCACCGGGGTGCTTGGCCTTCGCTCAACGGTGCACAACCAGCGCGGCGAACTGGTCATGGATGGCCTTCAAAAATACCTGTTGCGCAAACGACCGACCTGAAGTGCCTGCGCGCTCACGCCCGCTGTGAATTCATTCGGGCTGAATGCCGGCCGCCTTGATCAACTCCACCCACTGCGTCTGGTCCTGGCGCATGCGCCGGGCCATCTCCTCGTGACTCATGGGCTCCAAATCGGTTGAGAGCGAGGCCAGTTGTGACTTGAGCTCTGGCGTGGCCAAAGCCATCGTCACGGCTTGCTCCAACTTGCTCACCACGGCCGCGGGTGTTCCACTCGGCGCCACCAAGCCAATCCAGGTCAACAGTTGCACCCCGGGATAACTTTCACTCAAGGTGGGCACGTCCGGCACGGCCGAGCTGCGTCGCCCCGCCGAGATGGCCAGCGCCAGCACCTTGCCAGCCTTGACCTGTGGCACCCCGTTGCTCACATCCACAATACCTGCGGAGATCTGCCCGCCCACCAGATCCGTGATGACTTGCGGCGTGCCCTTGTAGGGCACGCCAGTGAACTTCGCACCACTGACCCGAGCCAACTGTGCCAACGCCACTTGTGCGCTGGAGGAGCCATACCCCATGGCCATCGGAGATGCAGACTGTCCTGCTTGTGTCAGAAAACTTTTGAGATCCTTGGTCACGGCATCAGACCGAACCAGCAACATCATGGAGGTGGAGGCCACGCCCGCCACCGCCTGAAAGTCACGCAAGGGCTCATAGGGCAAGACTTTGAACAAACCGACATTGGCCGCCAGCGTGGTGCTTGAGCCCGCCAGGAGGGTATAGCCATCGGGCTTGGCACGGGCCACATACTGACTGGCAATCACGCCGTTGGCACCTGCACGGTTGTCGATGATGACGGGCTGGCCCAGCACCTTGGTGAGTGCCTGGGCCACGGGACGAATCACGTTATCGGTGTAACTCCCCGGCCCATAGGGGACCACGATGGTCAAGGCTCGCGACGGATATTCCTGGGCCTGAGCCGCCCCGAGAGATATCGCACACACCAGGGCCGTCAGGCCCGCCTGCATCCACGTCCAACCTATGTTGAAATGTCTCATCTGCTTGCCTCTTGTCGAATTTGTTCCATCTTGTCCTTAAACTTCGACACCGCACAATCCATCAGGAGACACCCATGTTCCAGCCACGACACATCATCACCAAGGTTCTCGCCACTGTGATGGGCGCATGCGCCATGGTCGTGGCGGCCCAGGACTTCCCCGCACGCCCCATCACCATCGTGGCGCCCTTCCCCGCCGGTTCGGTCACCGACAACGTCACGCGGGTGATTGCGCAGTCACTTCAGCAATCTTTGGGTCAGTCGGTGGTGGTGGACAACCGGCCGGGCGCACAAGGCACGGTAGGCGCCGCGTATGTAGCCAATGCCAAGCCCGATGGTTACACCCTGTTGATGGGCTCGTCCGTGATGTTCGTGGCCAAACAGTTGATCAAGTCCTTGGCTTACGACCCCGTGCAAAGCTTCACGCCGGTGTCTGGCGTGGGGTCCACCGCCATGATGTTCATGGTGAATGAGACCTCTCCCATCAAATCGGTGGCCGAATTGGCCAAGGTGGCGGTGCAAGCCCAGCCACCGGTCACCATGGGCTATGGCTCACCCAGCGGCCAGGTGGCGGCGGCCTTGTTTGGCACCGTCACACATTCGCAACCCGTGCCCGTGAGCTACCGCGGCATTCCGCAAGCCATGACAGATTTGGTAGGCGGCCACGTGCAGGTGGCGATTGTCGATATCAGCACCGGACTGGCCCAGGTCAATGCACGCAAAGCCCGCGCCCTGGCCATCTCGGCGGCAACCCGCTACAGCGGTGCGCCCGAGATCCCCACCTTGCAGGAAAGCTTTCCCCAAGCCGCCGGCACCCTGGAAACCATCATCGCCGTGATGGCGCCTGCGGGCACTCCCACCGCCGTGGTGCAACGACTGGATCGCGCGATTCAGGATGCCCTTGCCCGCAGCGAAACGCAGGCACGGTTTCAGGCGCTGAACACCGCCGTGCTGCCGTTGAATGCCGAACAACTGACCCGCCGCATCGCCTCGGACAACCCCAACTGGGAATCCTTGATGAAGAAGGCCGGCATCGAGCCGCAATGAGACGATGCGTGTCAGGTCAGCTCAGCGGCTGTCAGGCACGCTGCCTCCAGCGTCCTCAAGCCTTGTTCCACTGAGGTTTGCGCTTTTCCGCAAAGGCTTTCAGGCCCTCCTGACCGTCCCGCGTGGCCACCACCGCGCTCACCAGATCCACCGCCTGCGACGCGGCAGCACGATACCCCTGGTCCGTGGCGCGGACAAAGGCGGCCTTGCCCATGCGCATCAGCGTGGGCGATTTGGCAGCCAGCACACCTGCCAGTTCACGGGCCTTGTCCATCAACTGGGCAGCGGGCGCGGTGCGCGCCACCAGCCCCAGGCTGACCGCCTCTTGTGCATCGAACACGCGCCCCGTCATCAGCAAATCGAACGCGCGGTGACGCCCCACGATGCGCGGCAGATGGTTGAAGTGAATGGCAGGCAACAAGCCCACTTCCAACTCGGGGTAACCGAAGGTGGCGTCTTCGGCTGCCACGATCATGTCGCAAGTGATGGCCACAGACATGCCGCCGCCGCGCACTGCGCCGCTGATGGCTGCAATCACCGGCTTGGACAAACTGGAATTCAATTCAAACAGTTGCGAATACAACTTGTTGACCACGCGATGCGTGTCTTCGGGAGAGCCGCGCAAAAATTTGGGCAAATCCAGCCCCCCGCTGAAACGACCTGGCACCGCACTGCCAATGATGATGGCACGCACCTCGGGATCACTCTCGGCCTGACGCAAGCGCGCCATCAGCGTGTCCAGGAGTTCATCGGTGATGCCATTGACCGGCGGGTTGTCCAGCAGAATTTCGGCGATGTGGTGGTGCAGGCGGTATTGAATCATGGGCATCATCTTAGGGGTTGCACCAAAGTGCGCAAGTCGCCATGTAGGCAGGCGCACGCTTGCTTGCACGTCGGTGACTCCCGACCTATGCTTGACACAGACCTTGACTGACACGACAGATTTCCCCTGACAACCATGAATTTGATCAACCTGGCCTCCGACCTTTCATTGTCATCCGGGCCCACGCATCCCGCTGGCACACAAAGCCTGGGGCGCGGCATCAAGCTCATGCGTGTGATCGCCTCTCGTCCGCAATTTGGCTGGCGCCTGTCGGACCTGGCAGCGGTGTGTGGTCAGGACCGCGCCACCGTGCACCGCATGCTGGCGTGTCTGGTGGAGGAGCGTCTGGTGGAACAACGTGCCAGCGACAGGCATTACCTTCCTGGCCCACTGATGTATGAACTGGGATTCGCCTTGTCGGAAAGGACTCAGTTCCAGCGCCGGGTGGAAAGTGTCGTGCAGACTTTTGCCCGACGCATGGCGGGCATTGCCCTCTTCATGTTGCGCAGCGGTCAGGAGTATGTGTGCACGGCGCGCAGTGGCGCCTTGCCACTGACCGGTCTGATGGTGTACCCGGGCACGCGCAAACCCCTGTTCACGTCCGTGGGCGGAGTCGCCATCTTGCAGACCCTGCCCTCGGACGAGGTGCGCCGCATCTTGCTGGACAACGTCGCGCAGGAAATCGCGCGGCGCGGGAAAGGCCGCTTGCACGCACTCCAGGCCATGCGAGAGCGTTCCGAACTTCATGGATTTGGCGTCAACCTGGGTGATGTCGTGCCGGGCATTCATGCCTTTGCCGTGCCTGT
Source organism: Limnohabitans sp. (assembly GCA_018883305.1). Classification (GTDB taxonomy): domain Bacteria; phylum Pseudomonadota; class Gammaproteobacteria; order Burkholderiales; family Burkholderiaceae_C; genus Limnohabitans. The sequence goes on from VEQI01000065.1 coordinate 10,855, forward strand.
GCTCGACGCACAAGGCCAAGCGCTGGGAGCGATTTGTCTCATGGGCACGCCCGAGCTTTATGGGGAGGAGCGCTTGCAGAGCATCCATCAGGCCTTGTTGGACACGGCCGAGGTGCTGCACCAGGATGCCCGTAAGTTCAATATATGAAATTACCGAACCTATTCCGGTGACCCCGTTGTCAGCCTTCGATTAAGGTGGCAGACCACGTGAATACGGCCTTGCCATGAACCTTCAATCCGTCATCAACCTGGAAGACCTCCGTCACCTGGCACGGCGCAAATTGCCGCGCATCGCCTTCGACTTCATTGATGGCGGGGCCGACGATGAAGCCTGCCTGATCCGAAATCGCCAGGCCTTTGGTCGTTACCGTCTACTGCCTCGCTACTTGCGCGATGTCAGCCGCTGCGATCAATCCGTCACCCTGTTCGGCCGCCGCTATGCCAGCCCTGTCGGCATTTCGCCCACCGGGCTGGCAGGGCTGTTCCGGCCCAATGCAGATCTCATGCTGGCAGCTGCCGCGCGTGAGGCTCAGGTGCCCTTCCTGCTCTCCAGTGCAGCCAACGCCGCGCTGGAAGATGCACTGCCCGTGGCCCCAGACAACGTCTGGTTCCAGATGTACTGCACCAGCGACGAACACATCAACGCCGATCTGGTGCAACGCGCCCGGCAAGCACAAGCACCTGTTCTGGTCGTGTCTGTCGATGTGCCGGTGAACTCCAACCGTGAACGCAACAAACGCAATGGCTTTTCACGCCCGTTTCGCATGACGCCAGGTGTCATGCTTGAAGCGCTAGGACATCCTGCCTGGGTGCTGCGTTATTTGCGGACCGGCGGCATCCCCATGATGCGCAACTGGTTGCCCTACGCCAAACCGGGTGCCAGCGCCGGCGAGGTTGCAGACCTGTACGGAACCCTCACACCTGCCCCCATGGTGAGCTGGGACCACCTGCGCCGCATCCGCGATGCCTGGTCCGGTCCCCTGGTGATCAAAGGCTTGCTTCATCCGGACGACGCGCGTGAAGCCGTCCGACTGGGTGCCAACGGCCTGGTTGTCTCCAACCACGGCGGGCGTCAATTGGATGCGGCACCCTCCCCCCTGGAAATGCTGCCGTCCATTCGGCAGGCCGTGGGGCCCGAGGTGCACATCATTCTGGACAGTGGCATTCGGCGCGGCTCTGACGTGGTCATTGCGCGTTGCCTGGGCGCTGACTCCGCCATTTTTGGCCGCCCAACCCTCTATGGGGTGACCGTGGCCGGCCAGGCCGGTGCTGCCCGAGCCCTGCAGTTGATCCGTCAGGAGATCGACAT
>VEQI01000066.1 GCA_018883305.1 Limnohabitans sp.
TTTGATCGCGATCCCGAGGGGGCGCAGCGCAGCTACCAGAACATGGCGCTGGCCTACCGCAAGATCTTCGATCGCTTTGGGTTGCGTTACCGCGCGGTGGCGGCAGACAGCGGCGCCATCGGGGGCGACTTGAGCGAAGAGTTCCAGGTGATTGCCAGCACGGGTGAAGACGCCATCGTGTATTGCCCGAACAGCGATTACGCGGCCAACATGGAGAAAGCAGAGGCGCTGGCGCCCACGCAACCACGTGCAGCCGCATCGCAGCCGTGCACCACGGTGCCTACGCCGGGCCGCAGCACGTGTGAGCAAGTGGCGGAACTGCTGGGTGTGTCGTTGTCCACCACGGTGAAGTCGCTGGTGCTGGCGACTGACCAGACGGATGAACAGGGTCAGGTGACTGGCACGCAGGTGTGGCTGCTGCTGCTGCGCGGTGACCATGACATGAACGAGGTGAAGGTCGGCAAGCTGCCCGGCTTTGAGGGCGGTTACCGCTTTGCCACGGTGGCCGAGATTGAGGATCACTTCGGTTGCAAGCCCGGCTATCTGGGCCCCCTGAACCTGCGTCAGCCCGTGCGCATCGTCGCCGACCGCGAAGTGGCTGTGATGGCCGACTGGATCTGTGGCGCCAATCAGCCCGACATGCACGTCCGTGGCGTGAACTGGGGCCGTGATCTGCCCGAGCCTGCCTTGGTGGCGGACTTGCGCAACGTGGTGGCGGGGGACCGTTCCCCTGATGGCAAGGGTGAACTGGCCATTGAGCGCGGCATTGAAGTGGGCCATGTGTTCTATCTGGGCACCAAATATTCACAGGCCATGAACGCCACCTTCCTGGACGAGACCGGCAAACCGCAACCCATGCAGATGGGGTGCTACGGCATTGGCGTGACTCGCCTGCCGGCAGCGGCTATCGAGCAGAACCATGATGAGCGCGGCATTATCTGGCCTGATGCCATTGCCCCGTTCACCGTGGTGGTGTGCCCCATCGGCATGGAACGTCAGCCGGCCGTGCGCGAAGCGGCAGAACAATTGCACGACCAACTGGCCGCGCTGGGCGTGGATGTGATGCTGGATGATCGCGGCGAGCGTCCAGGCGCCATGTTTGCCGATTGGGAGCTCATCGGTGTGCCGCACCGTGTGGTGATTTCCGATCGCGGGCTCAAGGAAGGTCAGCTGGAATATCAGCATCGGCGCGACACCGCTGCCACCAAGGTGCCCGCTGCCGAGGTGCTGGCGTTCCTGCGCCAGACATTGGGGCGCTGATCGCGCAAGTCGCGAACCATGCACACTCCGCCGCTCCAACGACGCATGAGGGTCGGTGTGGTGAGGGTAAGTGTGGCGTGTGCGACCCTGGCGTTCATGCTCAACGCCCAGGCCGGCTCACAAGCACAGGAGCCGTTGGCTGACGCGGTGCGCTCTGCGTTGTCAGCGGCGGTGTCGGCGGATGATGTGCATCACGCGGCCCTGGAACGCACGGACCTGGTCAGTGCACGAGACCGCTGGGTGCAACGCATGCAACCCCGGCTGGAGCGGTACTTGCGTCGGGTGGCGGTGGGTCAGTGGCGTCAGGAGTGGCGAGAGGTGGCCTTGCAACGCGAGTTGCTGGAAACCCTCTGGTACGAAGCCACCCGCGCCCGACTGGAGCCCGAGTTGGTGTTGGGGCTGATTGAGGTGGAGAGTGACTTCCGCAAATTCGCGGTCAGTTCGGCTGGCGCCCTGGGGCTCATGCAGGTGATGCCCTTTTGGATGCGCGAACTCGCACATGACGAATCACGCCGGCTGTTTCATTTGCGCACCAATCTGCGCTTCGGGTGCGTCATCTTGCGCCACTACCTGGATCGGGAGACCAATGACTTGTTCATGGCCTTGGGGCGCTATAACGGTTCGCGCGGACAGGCGGCCTATCCGAAGGCCGTCATGGCTGCAAGGGATCGCTGGCAGCATTGAAGCCCGCGACCATCGAGCTTCAAAGGCTGATCAGCTGCCTTGCAACACCTGCTGCAGTTCACCCGACTCGTACATCTCCATCATGATGTCCGAACCACCGATGAACTCCCCCTTGATGTAGAGCTGCGGAATGGTGGGCCACTGGCTGTATTCCTTGATGCCTTGGCGAATCTCGGCGTCGTCCAGCACGTTGACGGTCTTGATTTGCTTGGGGTCCACACCACAGGCTTTGAGAATCTGCACCGCGCGGCCTGAGAAACCGCACATCGGGAAGCTGGCGCTGCCCTTCATGAACAGCAGCACCTCGTTGCCTTTGACCAGTTCATCGATCCGTTGTTGCGTGTCACTCATGGCTTACTCCTGGGAATGGACGAGATTATTTCATGCCCAGCCAGCGCCCGCCCGTGCAGCGCGGGATGCCCGCAAGGTCAGGGCGGCTTTGCACGTCCTCAAAACCGGCCTGGCGCAGCAAATCCTGAACGGCGGTTGACTGATCGTGCCCGTGCTCCAGCAGTAACCAGCCACCAGGGCGCAAATGGCCCGGCGCTTGTCTGACCAGGCAACGGATGTCATCCAGCCCATCCGTGCCGCTGACCAGTGCCTGCCGGGGTTCGTGCCGCAGGGCGGGCATGTGCGGATCTTCCGCAGGGATGTAGGGCGGGTTGGACACGATCAATGCAAAGCGCTGATCTGCAGGGATGGACGTCAGCCAATTGCCCGCCAGCCAGTGCACCGGTAGACCCAGAGCCTCGCCGTTTTGGCGTGCCACGGCCAGCGCCTCGGGGCTTTGGTCCACGCCCCATACCCGCGCGCGGGGGCGTTGGTGCTGCAAGGCCAGGGCGATGGCGCCGCTGCCTGTGCCCAGGTCGATGACTTCCAGCGCTGCGTCATCCGGCATCAGGGAAAGAGCCCAGTCCACCAGGGTTTCGGTGTCGTCGCGCGGGTCCAGCACGTGGTTGGTGATCAGCAGGGGCAGACCGTAAAACTCGGTGCGGCCCAGCAGGTAGGCCAGCGGCACCTGGTCGCGTCGCCGCGCGCACAAGGTCTCAAACTGTTGCAGTGTCGTGGCGGGCAGTGGATCGTTCCCGTGTGACAGCAACCACGCCCGCTCATGCGGATTGCGTCCCAGCACATGCAGCAGCAGCATGCCGGCGTCTAGTCGCGCCAGGCCGGGGTGCTCGGCCAAAGACCGACGCCAGGCCTGATCCAACGTCATCGGGGCGTAGCCAAGGTCTTCGGGGGTCATGCCAAGCCTCCCACTTCCAGGGCTTCCAGCTTCTCGGTCTGACGCGCCTGGTGCAAGGCTTCCAGCACATCGCCCAGTTGCCCTTCCATCACCTGCCCGAGTTTGTACAAGGTCAGGTTGATGCGATGGTCGGTCAGGCGTCCCTGTGGAAAGTTGTAGGTGCGGATGCGGTCACTGCGGTCGCCGCTGCCAATCAGGCCCTTGCGTGTGGCCGCTTCAGCGGCACTGCGCTGGGCACGCTCACGCTCTTGAATGCGCGCGGCCAACACCTGCAGGGCGCGGGCCTTGTTGCGGTGTTGTGAGCGGTCATCCTGACATTCGGCCACGATGCCGGTGGGCAAGTGGGTGACACGCACCGCTGAATCGGTTTTGTTGACGTGCTGTCCGCCGGCGCCACTGGCACGAAAGGTGTCGATGCGCAAATCGGCCGGATTGATGTGAACAGCACTCGTTTCATCCGGCTCGGGCATGACAGCCACCGTACAGGCACTGGTATGAATGCGCCCCTGGGATTCCGTGGCCGGGACACGCTGTACTCGGTGTCCACCAGATTCAAAGCGCAGCCGCCCATAGGCCTGCGGCCCCTCGATGCGCAACACCACTTCCTTGTAGCCCCCCAGCTCGCTGGGCGACTCGCTCATCAGCTCCACGCGCCAGCCCTGGCTTTCGGCATAACGCGTGTACATGCGCAGCAAGTCGCCGGCAAACAGGGCCGATTCGTCGCCGCCCGTGCCGGCGCGGATTTCCAGAAAGGCGTTGCGGTCTTCGTCCGGGTCGCGCGGCAACAACAACCGTTGCAGCTCGGCCTCAAGTTGAACGCATTCGGCTTGCGCCTGCGCGACTTCATCTTGAGCCAGCTGACGCATGTCTTCGTCGTCGCCTTCACCCAGCAGGGCTTGTGCGTGGATCAGGTCTTGCTCGCGCTGTTGCAGCCGGGCCCAGCGCTGGCCAATGACGGACACCTCGGCGTGCTCGCGCGAGAGCGCCAGGAACTGCTCCATGTTGGACAGAATGTCCTCACGCGAGAGCAGGTAGTCGAGTTCGCCCAGGCGCTGCGTGTAGCGTTCGAGCTGGGCGCGCAGAAAGGGTTTCATGGGCAAGGCGTCGTGCCGGGGCACAGAACAAGAGACAGGGCACGGGCGATGATGCGTTCACGCACGACCGCCCGCCGTGGAATGCGGGACTGGGAGGGCATGCTCTAACGCGCGTCGCGCAGGAAGAAGTGTTCAGCCGCAGCGCGGGCGCGCTGGCGAGAGGCGTGATCCCCCGAGCGCAGCTCGGCCATGGCCCCGTGCAACATTTTTTGGGTCAGGGCGCGGGCCAGCGCTTCCATCACCTGCTCCACCGGTTCACCACGCGCCAGGCGTTTTTGCGCCCGTTGCAGCTCGGCGTCACGCCAGGCATCGGCCTGGGCATTGAGTTGCTGAATGAAGGGCACCTGGCTGCGCTGGTCCATCCAGTGCAAAAAGCTTTCCACGCCCGCGTCGATGATGGCCTCGGCCTGCGCCACGGCGGCCTGGCGGTTGGCCTGGCCCGTCTGCACCACGGTGGACAAGTCATCCACCGAGTAGAGGAACACATCGTCCAGCGACTTCACCTCGGGTTCAATGTCGCGCGGGACGGCCAGATCCACCATGAACATGGGCCGGTGGCGGCGTTGCTTGAGCGCACGCTCCACCGCACCCAGGCCAATCAGCGGGAGTGAACTGGCCGTACAACTCACCACAATGTCAAACTGGTGCAGCCGATCCGGCAGCTCGGACAGGCGCATCACCGTGGCCCCAAATTCGGCGGCCAGGCGCTCACCACGCTCCAGCGTGCGGTTGGCGATGGTCATGGCGGCGGGTCGACGCGCCGCAAAATGGGTGGCGCACAGCTCGATCATCTCGCCCGCGCCCACGAACAGCACGCGGGTACGGGTCAAGTCCTCAAACACTTGTGAGGCCAGGCGCACGGCGGCGGCGGCCATGCTGATGGAGTGGGCGCCAATTTCCGTGGAGGTGCGTACCTCCTTGGCCACGGCAAATGAGCGCTGGAACAGTTGGTGCAGCGTGGTGCCCAGGGCGCCAGCATCAGAGGCGGCGCGCACGGCGTCCTTCATCTGGCCCAGGATCTGGGCTTCGCCCAACACCATGGAGTCCAGGCCACTGGCCACGCGGAACGCATGGCGGGCGGCCTCGTCCTGTTGCAGGAAATAGGTGTGGCTTTGGAGTACCTCGGGGCTCACGCCACCGGACTGAGCCAGCCATTGCAAGGTTTGGGGCAGGGCGATGTCATCGGCCGCGCAATACACCTCGGTGCGGTTGCAGGTGGACAGGATGGCGGCCTCACTGCTGGTGTTGAACGCGCCACGCAAACCGGACAGGACCGGCCCCATTTGCTCAACGGCAAATGCAAAGCGGCCCCGCAGATCCAGCGGTGCTGTGTGGTGGTTCAGCCCTAAAGCCCAGACTGGCATAGGGGGGAATTATAAAATTTCCCCATGTATCTGGGTGTCCCTCTTTTCCACCTGCTGAATTTGGTGGCGCCTGCCCTGGGGGTGGCGTTGCTGCTGGTCTTGTTCACGTCGCTGGGCTTGATGGGGCGGCGTTGGCGCGGCTTTCAAGGCTGGCTGGCACGGGTGGCCTGGCTGACCCTGACCGGATCCCTGTGCTTGTTGGCCTGTCTGTGGTGGCTGGGGCGGGACGGCGCCATGATGAGTTATGGCCTGCTGGTGCTGACGGCGGCCTTCACCCAGGCGGTGTGCCTGCGGATGTGGCGGCCCTGAGCGTCAATCAGGTATCGGGGGCAAAGAAGTCCACCCGGTCCGTGATGATGCCATCCGTGCCCAAACCCAGCAGGTGGTCGGCCACGGCCGCCTCATTGACCGTGTAACTCAGGGTGCGCAGTCCGGCGGCGCGGGCCAGGGCCACACGCGGGGCGTCCCACAGGGCATGGTTGCAGATCAAGGCCACGCAGCCCAGGCGGGTGGCCTGGTCCACGGCGTCCTCGGGCCAGGTGTCCATCAGGAGCCCGCGCGGTAACTCGGGCGCCGCGTCGCGTGCGCCGGCCAGTGCGTCCGGGCGGAACGAGGACAGCAGCGGTGGCACAGCAGCCTGGCGCCAGCAGGCAGCGGCTTCGCGTGCCACCACTTCACCCGTGTGGCGGTCGGTGCCGGGGGTGGGCTTGATTTCAATGTTCAGCCGGTAGCCGTTGGCCAGGCAAAAGCGGCTCACGCTGGACAAGGTGGCCAGAGGCTCGCCAGCATAGGAGCGGGCCAACCAGCCACCCGCGTCCAATTGTGAGAGTTGTGACCAGCCCAGGTCGCCGGCCGTGCCGTGACCATTGGTGGTGCGCTCCAGCGTGGCATCGTGCAGCAGAAAGACCACACCGTCCGCGCTCAGTTTGGCATCGCATTCAAACATGCGGTAGCCGTGGCTGGCGCCCAGGCGAAAGGCGGCCAGGGTGTTTTCAGGGGCCAGGCGACCCGCGCCGCGATGCGCAATCCAGCGGGGGTAGGGCCAGGGGGATGGTTCAGGCGTCGACATGGGGCGTTGCGTCGCTGGGGGAAGCCGCGGCATGACGGGTGAACGGGTCGTCACATCGCAGGCCGCTGGTGGCGTCGAACCAGTGCAGCCGGTCAGCACGGGGCACCACCTGCACCTCGCTGCCCAGGGATGGCACGGGTGCCTCTTCCTCGGTGCGCACAATCATCTGTTCTGCGCCCAGTCTCAGGTAGATCAGTCGCTCCGCGCCCAGCATTTCCTGGGCTTCCACACGCGCCACCCAGCCATTGCCATCAATCTGGGCGGAGAGCCGCAGGTGCTCGGGACGCACACCCAGCACACGTCCTTCGGGAACGCCCCGGGCGTGACGCAACAGGTTCATGGGGGGTGAGCCAATGAAGCCGGCCACAAAGGTGCTGGCGGGTTGTTCGTAGACTTGCTGCGGCGTGCCGAACTGCTCCATTCGGCCACCATTCATCACCAGCATGCGTTGCGCCAGGGTCATGGCCTCCACCTGATCATGAGTCACAAACAGCGAGGTGATGCCCAGGTCACGGTGCAACTTCTGGATTTCCAGTCGGGTCTGCGCGCGCAGCTTGGCGTCCAGGTTGGACAGGGGTTCGTCAAACAGGAACACCTGGGGCTGACGCACGATGGCGCGTCCCATGGCCACGCGCTGGCGTTGGCCGCCGGAGAGTTCGCGCGGTTTGCGCTGCAGCAGGGCGCCCAACTCCAGAATGGCGGCCGCCTTGTCCACCCGGGCGCGGATCTCGTCGCGCGGCACACCGGCAATCTTGAGCCCGTAGGCCATGTTGTCGAACACCGTCATGTGCGGGTACAGCGCGTAGTTCTGGAACACCATGGCGATGTCGCGCTCAGCGGGCTCCAAGTCGTTGACCACGCGCTCACCGATGTGCACCTCACCCTCGGTGATGTCCTCCAGCCCGGCCACCATGCGCAGCAAGGTGGACTTGCCGCATCCCGAAGGACCCACGATCACCACGAATTCGCCGTCGTTGACGGTGGCGTCGATGCCGTGCAGCACCGGCACCGCACCCGCGCCCTTGCCGTAGCGTTTGACGAGTCGTCGAAGCTGTATGCCTGCCATGTGTGGATTGCTTTCTTATTTTTCGGTGTCGACCAGTCCCTTGACGAACCACTTCTGCATGCCGATCACCACCACCGCGGGTGGCAGCATGGCCAGCAGGGTGACCGCCATGACAATGTTCCAGTCGGTGTAGACCTCGCCGGCGATCAGCCGCTTGATGCCCAGCACGATGGGGTACATGCTCTCATCGGTGGTGACCAAGAGGGGCCATAGGTATTGGTTCCAGCCATAGATGAACTGAATCACGAACAGGGCCGCCATGGGCGTGGCGGACAGGGGCAGCAGCACATCACGGAAAAAACGCATCGGGCCGGCGCCGTCGATGCGTGCGGCCTCCACCAGCTCGTCCGGGATGGTGAGGAAGAACTGCCGGAACAAAAAAGTGGCGGTGGCTGACGCGATCAGCGGTACGGTGAGGCCGGCATAGGTGTTGAGCAATCCCAGATCGGCCACCACCTGGTAGGTGGGCCCGATACGGACCTCCACGGGCAGCATCAAGGTGACGAATACCGCCCAGAACACCGCCTGCCGCAGGGGAAACCGGAAATACACGATGGCAAACGCCGACAGCAGCGAGATGGCGATCTTGCCCAGCGAGATGATCAGCGCCCCGGCCAGGCTGACCCCCAGCATGGGCAAGGCCGCCGGGTACCGACTGCCCGATTCCCCCACCCCGCCCAGCAGCGCCAGCGTGTAGTTCTCCAGCAAATGCTCCCCCGGCCACAGGGGCAATGGCACGCTTTGAGCGATGGTGCCTGCCGTGTGGGTGGACGCCACCCAAGCCAGGTAGACCGGGAACGCGACGATGGTCACCCCCAGCACCAGCAGCAGGTGGCTCAGCAGCGTGAGGAAGGGGCGACGCTCCACCATCTCAGTACTGCACCTTTTTTTCGATGAAGCGAAATTGCACCACCGTCAAGGCGATCACGATCGCCATCAACACCACCGATTGCGCAGCCGATCCCCCCAGGTCCATGGCCTTGAAGCCGTCGTAGTAGACCTTGTAGACCAGGATGGCGGTTTCCTTGCCCGGCCCGCCATGGGTCACGGCGTCAATGATGGCAAAGGTGTCAAAAAAGGCATACACCACGTTGATGACCAGCAGAAAGAACGTGGTGGGTGACAGCAAAGGGAACACGATGGTCCAGAACCGGCGCACGGGCCCCGCGCCGTCGATGGCTGCCGCCTCGATCAACGACTTCGGGATGCTTTGCAGACCTGCCAGGAAAAACAGCACGTTGTAGGAAATCTGCTTCCAGACGGCGGCCATCACCACCAATGCCATGGCATGCTCCCCCTTGAGCAAATGGTCCCAAGGCACGTCCCAGGCACGCAAGGCATGCGAGACCACGCCCATGGGGGAGTTGAACATGAACAGCCACAGCACACCAGCCGCCACAGGCGCCACGGCATACGGCCAGATCAGCAGCGTCTTGTAGAGCATGGCGCCGCGCACCACCCGGTTGGCTAGAACGGCCAGGGCCAACGAGACACTCAAACCCAGCACCGCCACCAGGCAGGAGAACACGGCCGTGGTCTTGAAGGAGGCCAGGTAAGAGGCGTCTTCCCACAGCCGCTCGAAATTGAGCCAACCGACAAATTCACTGCTGGTGCCAAAGGCGTCTTGCTGGGTCAGGCTTTGGTACAGGGCCTGACCCGCCGGCCAGAAGAAAAAGACGCCAATCACCGCCATTTGCGGGGCGATGAGCAGCCAGGGCAGCCAGGCAGAGCGAAACCGTACACGCTTGTCCATGGCCGCGAGTCTAGCCCAGGCGGCGGCGGGTCCAAACGGGTGGGACCCGCAGGGGGCTCATCAGCCTTTGTTGGCTTTCTGGAAGCGCTCCAGTTGCTCGTTGCCACGCTGGATGGCGGCGTCCAGCGCTTCCTTGGGGGCCTTCTTGCCGCTCCACACGCCTTCGAGCTCCTCGTCGATGATGGTGCGGATCTGCACGAAGTTGCCCAGGCGCACGCCGCGCGACTTGTCAGTGGTTTTGCGGATCATTTGTGTGACGGACACGTCGGTGCCAGGGTTCTTCTTGTAGAAACCGGCCTTGTCGGTCAGCTCGAAGGAGGCCTTGGTGACTGGCAGGTAGCCGGTGCGCTGGTGGCTGGCCGCTGCCACGTCGGGCTTGGACAGGTAGGCGAAAAACTGGCCTACGCCCTTGTATTCATTGGCTTTTTTGCCACTCATGACCCACAGACTGGCGCCACCGATGACCGTGTTTTGCGGCGCGCCTGGCACATCGGGGTAGTAGGGCAGGGTGCCGATGCCATAGCCGAACTTGCCATTGCGCACCACGTTGCCGTACAGCGCCGAGGAGCCCGTGGCCATGGCGCACTCGCCTGACACAAAGGTGGCGTCGGCTGCGTTGCCCCGGCCCTTGTAAACAAAGAGGCCGTTTTTGGCCATGTTGGCCAGATTCTCGATGTGGCGAACATGCAATGGGGTGTTGAAGCTCAGCCGGGCATCGATGCCGCGCATGCCGTTGCCCTTGGTGGCGAATTCGGTGTTGTGCCAGGCCGAAAAGCTTTCCAGCTGGGTCCAGCTGATCCAGCTGGTGGTGAAGGGGCACTTGTGGCCGCTGGTCTTGAGCTTGGCAGCCGCCAGGGCCACCTCGGGCCAGGTTGTGGGCGGCTTTTCCGGGTCCAGACCGGCGGCCTTGAAGGCGTCCTTGTTGTAGTGGAACACCGGGGTGGAGCTGTTGAACGGGAAGCTCAGCATCTGCCCATTGGGGGCGGTGTAGTAGCCCGCCACGGCCGGCACATAGGCGTCCTGGTTGAAAGGCACGCCGGCCTCTTTCATGACCTCGCCCACGGGCTTGATGGCGCCTTTGCTGGCCATCATGGTGGCGGTGCCCACTTCAAACACCTGCAGGATGTGCGGGGCGTTGCCGGCACGGAAGGCTGCGATGGCGGCCGTCATGGATTCGTCGTAACTGCCCTTGAACACTGGCACGATGCGGTAGTCTTTCTGGCTGGCGTTGAAGTCCTTGGCCAGGTCGTTGACCCATTCGCCCAGGGCGCCACCCATGGAGTGCCACCACTGGATGTCGGTTTGGGCGTGGACGGGCAGGGCCAGAGTGCCCAGGCTGATCAAGCTGGCCAGGGCCAGACGGCGGGAAGGTTTCAGGGACATGACTTCTCCAGAACAGTGAAAGCGGCAGGATTTTTGCCGCGAAAACGGGCGTTCAGGCCATGGTGCCGTGCCCATGACGCCATGGTACGGCACCCGCATGACCTCATTGTGACCAGCCCGTTCCCAAGCAGCTATGGGGACTTGTCTCTAGGCGCGGCGGGGTGACGCTGTTGGAAAGGCGGTATCCGTGCGCTGGCTATGCGCGCACCGCCATCGTGGGGATTGCTGCACTGCGATAATGGCTCTCCAGATCCCAGCCTGCGGGCTGAGTCGCTTTTGACACCCCCATGAACGCTCCGACACCGCTGACCCAGTTGCTGGCCGAGACCGACACCGGCCCGCGTCTGCGCGAGATTCCTTACAACTACACCTCGTTCTCGGACAGGGAGATCGTGCTGCGTCTGCTCGGGACCGGCGCCTGGGATGTCCTGGAGCGCCTGCGCGCCGAGCGCCGCACGGGCCGCTCCGCCCGCATGCTGTACGAGGTGTTGGGCGATATTTGGGTGGTGCAGCGCAACCCTTACTTACAAGACGACCTGCTGGATAACCCCAAGCGTCGCCGCTTGCTGGTCGATGCCTTGCATCACCGTCTGGGCGAGGTGGAGCGCCGTCGTACCCCGGAGGCTGACGTTGAGCGTGATGCCCTGGTGGTGGAATTGCTGCGGGCGGCGCGTGCCGCCGTGCACCAGTTCAACCAGCAATTTGACGAGCTGGCCGCCCTGCGCCGCCAGACCCAGAAAACCCTGCGACGTCTGACCGCTTCGGACAACATCAAGTTCGACGGCCTCTCACGCGTGTCCCACGTGACCGACGCCACCGACTGGCGCGTCGAGGTGCCCTTCGTGGTGCTCACGCCCGACACCGAAGCCGAGATGGCCGCCTTGGTGCGCGGCTGCTTCGAGCTGGGTTTGACCATCGTGCCGCGAGGCGGCGGTACCGGTTACACCGGTGGCGCCGTGCCCCTGACCTGGAAGAGCGCGGTCATCAATACCGAAAAACTGGAAGCCATGACCGAGGTGGAGGTCATGGACCTCCCTGGGGTGGATCGCCCCGTCCCCACCATCTGGACCGAGGCCGGTGTGGTCACCCAGCGGGTGGCGGATGCCGCCGAACGTGCCGGTTTTGTGTTCGCCGTGGATCCCACTTCGGCCGAGGCCTCCTGCATTGGCGGCAACATCGCCATGAACGCCGGCGGCAAGAAGGCGGTGCTGTGGGGCACGGCGCTGGACAACCTGG
>VEQI01000403.1 GCA_018883305.1 Limnohabitans sp.
TTCTTGATCATGTCGCCCGTGTGCTCCACGGAGGTGGGCTCACCCACGATGCACCAGTCCAGTCGCTCACCTCGCTCACGCAGGGTCTTGCACACCATGACGGTGCCGTCCACGGCAGGACCTTCTTCGTCGCTGGTCAGCAAGAAAGCGATGGAGAGGTCTGGGTTGGGTTGCTGAGCCACAAACTCCTCCACGGCCACGACCATGGCCGCGAGGGAGGTTTTCATGTCACTGGCGCCACGTCCATACAGCTTGCCATCCCGGTGCGTGGGCACAAAGGGATCGCTCTGCCATTGTTCCAGCGGCCCGGTGGGCACCACATCGGTGTGCCCGGCCAGCACCAGGGTGGGCGCATGGGTACGTGCACTGCGTCGAATGGCCCAGAGGTTGGTGACGCGAAAATCATCCGGCCCACTGACGAGTGTTTCGCAGTCAAAGCCCAGCGGCGCCAGGTGGGCCGCAATGAGCGCTTGACAACGCCCATCCAGGGGCGTGACCGAGGGCTCGGCGATGAGCTGTTCCGTCAGTTGCAGGGCACGCGTCATGGGGCGGTCTGATCAGTCGCGCAGCAAGTCGTTGAGGCTGGTCTTGGCGCGTGTCTGCGCATCCACCCGTTTGACGATCACGGCGCAGTACAGGCTGTATTTGCCATCGGCGCTGGGCAGGTTGCCAGACACCACCACCGAACCGGCGGGGACGCGGCCGTAGGTGACTTCACCGGTGGCGCGGTCATAAATCTTGGTGCTTTGACCAATGTAGACGCCCATGGAGATCACCGAGTTCTCCTCCACGATCACGCCTTCCACGATTTCTGAACGTGCGCCAATGAAGCAGTTGTCCTCAATGATGGTGGGGTTGGCTTGCAGCGGCTCCAGCACGCCACCCAGACCCACACCACCAGAGAGGTGCACGTTCTTACCCACTTGGGCGCAGGAACCCACGGTGGCCCAGGTGTCCACCATGGTGCCTTCATCCACATAGGCGCCAATGTTGACGTAGCTGGGCATCAGGATGGCACCCTTGGCAATGTAGCTGCCGCGGCGAGCCACGGCAGGGGGCACCACGCGCACACCGCTGGCTTTCATCTCGGCCTCATCCAGATGGGCGAACTTGGTTTGCACCTTGTCATAGAACCCCAACTGGCCGGCCTTGATGACTTCGTTGTCCTTCAGACGGAAGCTCAGCAGCACCGCTTTTTTGATCCACTGGTGCACGGTCCACTGGCCCACACCTTGTCGGGTGGCCACGCGCAGACGACCGGCGTTCAGTTCGGCAATGACGTGCTCAACAGCGTCCTGAATTTCCTGGGGTGCGGAAGCGGGCGACAGCGAGGCGCGATTTTCCCAGGCGTTGTCGATGATGGTTTGGAGTTGTTGTGTCATGGTTGGGCTCGGTGTTGTACGAATTGAACGATGCGATGCGCAGCTTCCAGGCATTCGGCGGTTTCAGCCACCAAGGCCATGCGGATACGACCGCGACCCGGGTTGAAGCCACCCGACTCACGGGCCAGATAGCTGCCCGGTAAAACCGTCACATTGTATTGAGCCAGCAAGTCACGTGCGAATGCCTGGTCATCACCCCCGGGCACAGCCGCCCACAGGTAGAAGGCTGCATCCGGTAACTGCACGTCCAGCACCTGCTGCAGCACCGGGGTCACCTGGGCAAACTTGGCCCGATACTGCTCACGGTTGCGTTGGACGTGAGCTTCATCGTTCCAGGCTTCGATGCTGGCGGCCTGCACCATGCCGCTCATGGCGCTGCCGTGGTAGGTACGATAGAGCAGGTATTGTTTGATCAGCTCGGCATCGCCCGCCACAAAACCGCTGCGCAAGCCCGGCGCGTTGCTGCGTTTGGACAGGCTGGTGAAGGCCATCAGTCGCTGAAAATCCGTTCGGCCCAGTCGGTGCGCGGCCTCCAGGCCACCCAGCGGGGGTTCTTCGCGGAAATAGATTTCGCTGTAACACTCGTCAGAGGCAATGACAAAACCATGCTTGTCGCTCAGCTCGAACAAGAGTTCCCATTCCGACAGGGGCATCACGGTTCCCGTGGGGTTTCCGGGTGAGCAAACATACACCAGCTGGGTGTCAGCCCAGACATCGTCAGGCACGCTGCGCCAGTCCACTGCAAAATTTCGCTCGGCACGGCTGGGCACAAAGTACGGTTGAGCGCCTGCCAGCAATGCCGCGCCTTCATAGATCTGATAGAACGGATTGGGGCAAACCACCAAGGGGCGGGCCGAGGCCGTGGGGTTCACCACGGTCTGGGCAAAGGCAAACAAGGCCTCGCGTGAGCCGTTCACGGGCAATAACTGTGTGTCGGGATTCAACGAAACGCCATAGCGACGTTGCATCCATCCAGCACAGGCCTGGCGCAAGGCCGGTGAACCGGCGGTCAACGGGTAACTGGCCAGTGCCGGGAAAGCGCGGGTGAGGGCCTCCAGAATGAACGGCGGGGTGGCATGTCGTGGTTCGCCGATGCCCAGGCTGATGGGGGCATGCTGCGGGGAAGGCGTGACGCCGGCAAACAACTGGCGCAGACGCTCAAATGGATACGGCTGCAAGCGAGAGAGCAGGGGATTCATGGCTTGCTATTATCCCTGGGACCATGGTTCCCCCGTTCGACGATCTGGATCTGTCCCAGGCGCAGGCCTTTGCGCTGCAGCCTCGTGATCTGGCCGAGCTGCTTGTGACGGTGGATAACAGCCTTTCGCAAAGTTTGCATCACCTGCTGTCGACCTCGGACGTCCAGGCCCTGCAT